>JAMASZ010000001.1 GCA_023301585.1 Alphaproteobacteria bacterium
GGGTGTGGGGCTGGTTTCTGTATAAACTATGAAGATAAAGCAAATGGAGCGGGTGAAGAGATTCGAACTCTCGACATCGACCTTGGCAAAGTGAAAAAAATCGTTAAAATAACGTAAATCCTAGGGTTTTAGGGCATCAAAATCCTCATTTTGAGCAAAAACCCCCTAAAATTGTGTGGGGAATAGTGTGGATATAGTGTGGATGATTATTCATAATGAGTTTGTTTTTCGTTAGGTTTGTCCGTTGATGGGAAATAGGTTCATGGTAAATTTTGGATATGATACTTTGGATCAAAAAATAACAACACTTAGCCCTGTTGTTTATATTCTTTAAGAGGTTTAGATACTTTCCGCTGTTAGTTTACTGAGCTGCTTGCTGAAATTTTCGATACATTGTGCCCGTTTACAGTGACTATCGTGTCCCTTTACAGTAAGTATTGTGTCCTTCTACGGTGAGAATTGTGCCTATTAGCAGTTCTATTGTGTCCTTCTACAGTATGAGCCAAAAGGTATTGTGCCCGTCTTCAGTAGATAAGCTAAGAAACCTCCCTTGTTTTCGCATAAACGTGCGGACGTAAACACGCTAACACTATCAAGCCCCATTTCGAGATACTGTAAACAGGCACAATAGAAAAATATAGCTCCTAGATTCGTGCCTATCGATATTTTTGACATGGGCACAATAAAAAATATAATGGCTTCATTATTGGTAGTAACCGCAGAGTTATGAAGTCATCCGTGCCAGCTATGTTGCAGCAAAACCACATGGTAAAGAAGCATATCGCTACCGTTCACGTGGAGGCTAACTTGAGCTTCTTGGAGAGAAAAATGTTCAACGCACTCCTCCTCAATGCTTACCCAAATCTCCTGAAAAAACGTCGTCACAAGATGCGCTATTCAGCCCTCTGTGAGCTTATCGACTACGATTCGTGAGATCGTAAGTCTATAAAAAATGCCCTCAAACAGCTCGCAGTTACTCAAATCGAATGGATCGAACATGATGAGCAGGGAAGAGAGTCTCTCTGGCAAGTCCACAACTATCTATCATCACCAAAGATCAAGTGGTGAACGGATTCCTTCGAGTATGGATTCGATGACGAACTCTGCGAAAAACTCTACGACCCTGAGATATTCGCTCAGATCAGTCTCGTGGCAGAGAGAAACTTCAGTAGTAAATACTTGCTTAATCTCTATGAGAATTGCGTGCGTTATAAAAAACAAAAGACCTTTCCCTGACTCACCCCCTTCTGGGATATCGAGACTTTTAGAAAGCTCATGGGTGTGGCTGGGATGAAATACTATGAGTCATTCCGTGAACTGAACCGTAAGATCATCAAGCCTGCCGTGCAGGAAATTAATGAGCACTCAGACATCCACCTCGACTTCGAGCTAGAGCGTATGTGACGTAGGGTTACAGCCATTCAGTTCTGTGTGACCGAGAATCCGAAAAATGTGCAGATGCGTATTCCTGGTATCCCAGAAAACGAGCTGTGAGTTGCTTTAGAAAATCAGTGCGTCAAAGAGTGTATCAAATACGGCGTGGGAGAATGAATTGCGGTAAGCTGGCTCCACAAGCACGGTGAAGCGTATCTCAAAGAAAAGCTCTCCATCGTCCACGATTATCAAAAACGCGGTGCCATCACCTCAACGGAAGCTAAGCTGCTCATTGCAGCTGTCAATGAAGACTACAAAGATGCGAGTCCTCAGAAACAACTCGATGAGAAAAAGAAAATCCTCCGCGATGCCGCCCGCATCAAGCAGCAGAAGGAATGGGAAGACTCAGAGAAACAAATAGAAGAACAACGAAAGGCAAGAGAAGCAAACCGCGCAGCAGTCTCCGGCTTCGTGCAAAAACTACCCCATACAGAGATGGTGGAAATGCAAAGTGCATTCACCACAGAAACCACGATGAGCCACTCCGAAACAGAAGCCTTTCACGATTGGATAGCCGAGCAGAAGAACCTCTGAAACCCTTATCCAGTATTACGAGCCAAGCGACAGAAACAGGCATTACTCAATCAAGTAAGCCTGCCTGAGTAGAGACTAATTATCTCGGATAAACTCCTGAAATTCACGTTTCTATCATTAGTGAATTCAATCCACTAATGAGGAATAAGAGATCTTCTTACAGTCCAATAAATGACTAAATATGGGCTATAGAGCTATTATTCGCAACTTAAACGAAATATGAACGCAATTTATTCGCAATTTACACGAAGTTTATTAGAATAGTCGTAGATTTTAATCTTTGATTGCTAAAGCTATGTTCAAGCCAAACTTCCAAATTAGCCCAAAAGCCACCCAAGCCCTCATGGACATTGAGGTTTCTCGGCAGGCGGTCTCCAGCTTTCCTGTATCGATTCAGCTGATTAGCTCGCTCCGTGAGTCAGCCCGTCTTACCTCCACGCATTACTCGACTCAGATCGAAGGAAACCGACTCACTGCAGAAGAAGTCGCCATCGTAGCCAAAGGAGGCACTTTTCCAAATCGGAAACGCGACGAGGCAGAGGTAAAGAATTACTTCCGAGCACTCGACTACGTAGATACCCTTATTGAAGGAAACCCTACTGAAATCTCAGTTGAGATGATCCAGTCTATTCATGGCTGTGTGATGGAAGGTAAAACAAAACCAACAGCCTATCGTGACGGGCAAAATGTGATTCGCGAAAGTGGCTCAGGAAAAATCATTTATCTTCCTCCAGAATGGAAAGAAGTCCCCCAGCTCATGTCAGAACTCGTCGACTGGGTGAACCTTCAGCTTTCTGAAAATGAACTACCTGCGCCTATCATAGCAGGAATTGCTCATTATGAATTTGCGACTATTCACCCTTATTACGATGGTAATGGACGAACTGCTCGACTCCTCACAAACCTTATTTTACATCTTGCAGGCTACGGTCTCAAAGGAATCTATTCGTTAGAGGAATACTACGCCCGAAACCTCCAGGACTACTACACAGCTATCAGCGTGGGTGAGTCTCATAATTACCACGAAGGCCGCGCTGAGGCAGATATTTCAAACTGGGTTCAGTATTTTTGCCAAGGAATGGCAGACTCATTTGCAAACGTGCGGGTGCAGGCAGAGAAACTGAAATCAAAACCTGATCAAACCTCGCTTCTACGAGAACTCGATACCCGGCAAAAACGTATCCTAAATGCTTTTCGAGAAAGTCGGTTCCTTACCACCAAGCAAGTTGCAGAATACCTAGGCGTTTCAACCCGAACTTCGTTGACGCTCTGTAACACATGGGTAAAAAACGCCTTCCTCATCCAAGAAGGGGAAAGGAAAAACCGCCGATATGAACTTTCAGAAACCTGGACAAAACTCCTCTGAACTACACTGCATTTATCCTAGGGCATCCGCTAAGCCACATCCACAGAACACTTGATGGGGAGAGCCTCCCTCACTTCACATTCTAACCCTTCCATCTCGGAGGGGCTTTTTCGTTTTATCAGCTATTACAAACTGAAATTTCTCTACGAGTAAATTTCCAGTTTGCCTCCTCGCTTCTCAAGGTTGACTGACTCGTGAGTCGATAGGCTCTATTATTTTTAAGTTTGTTATTATGAGTTTAATACCAGAAATGATCGAGAAGCTTCGCTTCCAGTGCCTAGCATCACATTGTGATCAAACTGACCTAGTTGAGAGGATGATTGAGCTGGGAGCTATTCCTCCTCATGAAATCGAAAACGTAAAGCTTCTCAATTCTTGCCTCCCTGATCGCAGAATTTTGAAATGGATACAGTTTCATAACCTTCTTCCCTTTGATTATGAGAAATTAGACCAAGCATCTATGCCTCAGATTTCATCAAGATACGGCACTTGGCTCTGAATGAGTGATGAGTGCTCTAACTTAAAAGACTTTCTAGAGCTGGTGATTTCTATCACTCGTCCAGACTATTATGCAGATAATTACGAATAGAAGAGAGCATCCATGCGATGCTCTCTTTTTATTTAGTCGGCTGTGTGTTATTCAGCAGCTTGGAAAGCACCTCCACAGAACGCGTGGTGTGGGGAGCCTTCCTCACTTCACATTGTAATCCCTCCAGCTCAGGGGGATTTCTTTTGGGCTGAATTTAGCAACCTAGAACTCGCTTCGCTCGTCTCCAAGTTGCCCCCTCACTTCTCGGAATTTCTATGACTTGTGAGTCAATAGGCTCAATTATTCTTAACCATTTTATTATGGGACAATATCATTATTTGGTGAACTTTGATCGAAAAGAGATTGTTCATCCATATAAGCTGGGGAACGGCTTGAAGCAGCTAGAGCACACTGGGTGACCAGCATCACTGAGTGATGCGCTCTATATGCTAGTATGCACTTCACCTGCTGCTTGAGGAGGTG
>JAMASZ010000002.1 GCA_023301585.1 Alphaproteobacteria bacterium
TATCAATCGCATTATTTTCATTTTTACTAATGGGGTGTTCAACCGTGGGAAACAGCAAAGTCGAAATAGCACCTTACGAGGTGGTTAAGTCTGAAACAGATTCTAAAATAGAGTTGCGTGAGTACGATTCAATGGTTCTTGTATCAACCTCAATGGGGACAAGCGAAGACGACAACCGTAACGGCGCATTTAGAAAATTATTCGCCTATATTTCTGGTGATAACATCGACGCATCAAAAATCCCAATGACCGCGCCAGTATTTATGGACGATAAAGATGCTTCAAAAGAAATGGGTACTAAAATCCCCATGACTGCCCCTGTTTTCATGGATAAAAATGGTAGCAATAAAATGATGTCATTTGTCATGCCCAAAGAATTCACGCTTGAGACAACACCAAAGCCAACAAACCCTGAAGTTGTTGTAAGCGAAGTTAACGACTATAAAGTTGCTGTTATTCAATTTAGTGGAACGCTTAATGATGCCAACGTTGAAAAGCATAAGAAGCTCTTAGAAGCATGGATTGTGGAGCAAGGTATGGAAGCAAACGGTCCTTACAAAACCGCAGGTTACAATGCGCCATTTACATTACCGATGTTAAGACGTAACGAAGTTTTAATTCCTGTTAAATAACGTCAAGATTTAGTACGCCTACAGCGTTCGGAACAATATTTAACCTCGTCCCAAACCTTCTCCCATTTCTTGCGCCAGGTGAATGGGCGTTCGCAAACGATGCAGGTTTTGGTGGGGAGGTTTTCTTTTTTCACCTTAGACAATTTCACCCTTATCCAATGCTTTGAAGAAGCGTTTTGAGTCTTGTTGAATGGCTTCAATCTTTTCCTCACCCATTTTATTCAATGTGCCGTAGGCATTATTTAAGCGCGGGTTGCCCTTTACCTTGTCCTTGTTGCGGATAAAAAAGTCCCAATAGAGGTAATTGAACGGACACGCCTCTGGTCCATTCTTCTTGGTCACTTTGTACTTACACCCACTGCAATAATCCGACATGCGGTTGATGTAAGCACCACCAGCGGCGTAAGGTTTGCTCCCCAAGTAACCGCCATCGGCAAATAAAATCATGCCTGTAACATTGGGCAGTTCCACCCATTGATAGGCATCGGCGTAGACAACCATAAACCATTCATTGACCTCATCGGGGTCCAGCCCTGCAATGAGCGCAAAGTTACCCAACACCATCAAGCGTTGAATGTGATGCGCGTAAGCATTCTCCTTAGTCTCCTTCACGCATTGGCTCAGGCAGTTCATCTGGGTTTGTCCACCCCAATATAGCCACGGCAATTTGCGTTTAGCGTTTAGGAAATTCTCGCTCTCATACTCTGGCATCTTGAGCCAGTAGATACCGCGCACATATTCGCGCCAGCCCAATATCTGACGGATAAACCCTTCCACGGCATTAAGGGGAGCGCCATCTTCGTGGTACGCCTTCTCCGCTGCGTGGATACATTCCAGCGGATTGAGCAGACCAATATTGACGTAAAAGCTGATATGGCTGTGATACATCCACGGCTCGCCCTGCACCATCGCGTCTTGGTAACTGCCGAAATCATGTAAGCGTTCATCGATGAACTTACGTAAGCAATAAAGCGCCTGATCACGGGTCACGGCAAAATAGAACGGAGACAAATCACCGAAGTGATCATCGAAGTTGTCCGCGACCAAATCAATCACCTCACGCGTGATGTCATCAGTTTGGGCGGTGTAGGGTTCGGGGACGTTTAGCCCTTCCTTGGGTGGTTTGCGGTTTTCGGAGTCGTAGTTCCACTTGCCACCAACGGGTTCGTCACCGTTCATAAGGACGTCGTACTTCTTGCGCATCTCGCGGTAGAAGTATTCCATGCGGGGGGATTTGCGTCCCTCTGCCCAGCTTTCGAAAAACGCATGGGTGGCGAGGAAGCGGTTGTCGTCACGGATTTCAACGTCGATGTCGAAGTTCTCTGCCCAGCTTTGGGCGTCTTCTAAAACGCGGTGTTCGCTGGGTTCGGTCACGACGATTCTGTTGGGGCTATGCTGGGCGATTGCGCGTTCCACCTCCCCGTAGAACGAGCCTGCATTTTGGGCGTCGTCCAATTTGGTGTAGTGGACGTTATACCCCTTCTCTCTCAACTCCTGCGCGAAGTGGCGCATGGTGGAGAAGATGAAGGCTATCTTCTTCTTGTGGTGCTTGACGGAGGTTGCCTCGCCCGATACCTCGCACATCCAAATCAAATCATTGGCAGGGTCGATGTCACTAAGTGATGAGATATCGTGGCTGAGTTGGTCGCCGAGGATTAAGCGAAGCGTCTGTATTGTCGTGTCGCTCATGTCGCCCCCAATCCATTAGTTCGTTCGCACGGATTTGGCACAGAAACGCCAGTATCGTTATTTTTCAACGCGTTACCCAATAGTTCGTTTGTAAGCCCAAACAAAGAAAAACGCCCCTGCGATGAGAGGCGTTGTGTGTTTTTAGTCTTTAAAATCATTTGAAGATAATAGCATATTAAGAGCTAAATATAAATAAATACTACTTTAAGTTGCCACCCAAATAAATTCAAAAACATGATTGACAGCTAACAGTTTTCATATTAATTAAATCTTATGTTTAATTTCAGAACATCAAGCGCATCAAGAAAACCCATAGCAATTGTTATGGGTGGATTACCATGTAGTGGTAAAAGCACGGTAGCCAGAACGTTAGTAGACAGATTTAAAGTTCCTGCTAGCCATGTTATTTCTTCTGACGCCGTTAGAAAAGAAGTTTTAAAAGAATTTAATCCCGAGTATTCAGCTAACGATAATGTTCCATCATCTGCATTAAGAAACCCAATGTTTTTATTAGAACATGAGAGGCGTGTTTTTCAGAATTTGAAAAGAGTTTTAGATAGTGGAAATACAGCTATTTTGCATCGTGGATTTATGTCGAAGTTTCAGAGATTCTCTTTGCCTTTAAAAATAAGTCCCTATTCATATAAAGGGATTTGGTTAAATGCGGATTTAAAAAAATTGAGAGAACGGAGCCTAGAGCGTGCAGAAGAAAATCGCACGAGCGCCACTTCAGATTTAAGTGTGTTAGAAAGAATTTTTACAAAGCATGCGGACTCTCAGCGCCCCGCAAGCTGGCAAGAAATATCTACTGAGCATTCTACGCCAGAACAAGTTGCGGAGCATATAGTGAGAATAATGGAGCAAGAAGCTCAACCTTCTCGAGAGTGCTTTAAAAAACAGCGCTCAAGCGAACCAACTTAAATTAAGCCGCTTCTTCCGCTTTAACCTTTTCCTTTGGCAAGTTTAGTTTGATGTGGAGGTCTTTTAATTGCTCTGGGGTGATGTCGTTCGGGGCGGACATCATTTGGTCTTCGTATTGACCGTTCATCACAAAGGCATAAACTTCGCGCAGGTTTGGCTCATCAGCGAGCAACATGATTATGCGGTCAATTCCGAAGGCACAGCCACCGTGTGGAGGCGCGCCGAATTTAAAGGCGTTTAGCATACCGCCGAATTTGTCTTCCAACACTTGGCTGTCATAGCCAGCGAGTGAGAAGGCTTTTTCCATGATGGCTGCCTTGTGGTTACGAATGGCGCCTGAACAAAGTTCAAAGCCGTTACAAACTGCATCATATTGATAGGCGTAGATTTGTTCTGGATCTTTGTTTTCCAAGTCGTCCATTCCGCCTTGTGGCATTGAGAATGGGTTGTGGGAGAAATCAATCTCGCCAGTGACTTCGTCACGTTCATACATTGGGAAGTCGATAATCCATGCAAATTTGTAAACGCCCTTCTCGCGTTCTGCCACGTGACCTTCTGGTAGTGCGTCACAAATTGCGTCACGCGCGCGACCAGCGAATTTTGCTGCGGCTTGTTCTTTGTTACACACGAAGAAGATTGCATCGCCGTCTTCTAGTCCTGCGATTTCGCTCATACGTTTTAGAGCCTCTGCGGGGATGAATTTAGCGATTGGACCTTTGCCCTCTGTGCCTTCCATAAGCACATAACCAAGACCTGGTGCGCCCTCTTTTTGTGCCCAGCCGTTTAGCTTGTCGAAGAAGCTACGGGGTTGGTCGGCAACTTTTGGAGCGCGGATAGCGCGGACAACGCCACCTTTTTTGATGGTGCCTTTAAACGCGTTGAATTCAACATCGTCACGCGCGAAGATTTCGCTGACGTCCACGATTTCAAGTGGGTTACGTAAGTCTGGTTTATCAGAGCCGTATTTCATCATCGCGTCTTCATAACGGATGTGGTCGCCCCAGATGACTTTGTGGGGTGTGCCAGTGAAGTCGTTGAACTGTTCGAAGATGCCTTCGATAACAGGCTGGATTGTGTTGAACACGTCCGCTTGGGTCACGAAAGACATTTCGATATCCAGTTGGTAGAACTCTGCCAAACGGTCAGCGCGTCCGTCTTCATCACGGAAACATGGCGCGATTTGGAAGTACTTATCAAAGCCTGACACCATTAAAAGCTGTTTGAATTGCTGTGGTGCCTGTGGGAGTGCGTAGAATTTACCAGCGTGTAAGCGTGATGGTACGAGGTAGTCACGTGCGCCTTCTGGGCTTGAGGCCGTCAGAATTGGTGTTTGAAATTCTTGGAAGTCTTGTTTGCGCATACGCTCACGCATGGAGAAGATTACATCGTTACGTAAGCGGATGTTTTTCTGCATCTTCTCACG
>JAMASZ010000003.1 GCA_023301585.1 Alphaproteobacteria bacterium
CAAGAACAGCAGACGACGATTAGCAGCATCGCCTACGCCGAACAGAGGAAAAGCTAGACTTGTCACTCTTGAGAACACTCCGCAAAGCGTATAGTTGTCATCTACGCTCTCCTGTGTGATCATGCCCTGCTGTCCAATGACAGACGAAGCAGCGCCTTGCATGAATCGCACGCCGTCGGCATCCAAGGGGAACGTATCAACATCAGCGCCAGCCTCAGCAGACGCAGGTATAGCACCTCTATAGATCCACGTTGCCTGATTAGGGTCAGCATTAATCTGGATGTCTACGATCCTATCAGGAAGGAAGCTACGCTCGTCGAAATTGAAATCTAAAGCATTGAGTGAGATCGCATTAGCGATCTGTATGTCAGCAAGCTGATACTCCAGCTCCGAGATCCTGCTTGTGTGATCAATAATCGATACGTCTTGTGGATCAGCATCAGTCCTGTAGGTAGCTCCAATAGGCGCGACATATCGCTCATAGTATCGCTCACCCATCTCCACTACACCCTCAGCTGAGAAGTGCGATGGATCTATCATGCTTAAATCAGTGAGCATCACTGCTCTAGTTTGCTCATCTCCATCCGAGTTTAGATTATTGATAAATGGGTTAACAAAGCTTGCGTCATTAGGCAGAGGCCTCTCTAAAACCTCGCCAGCTATAAAGACCGATCTTTCATCCCATTGAGTGAATTCCTTAATGGTAGGGATGAGGATATTTGTGAAACTATTATCAAAATCTAGCGCCGTAGTAGCGGGATTCATGTCGCTCTCACCCTGGTGGTAGAGCACCATATCAAGCCTACTCCACCCCGCATCATCCATCTGCTGCTGCGCATTAGGAAGCCATGATGATATGATCTGAGAAATAGGCCTCCCACCTTCGGCGGCGTAGATCACCCTTACACTTCGACCCGTATCCCTCACCATCCTTGACGCAAAGGCGAAGGCTGGAGACTGAGCATTATTAAGCCCTGTCACCCCTCCATGAAAACCGGTTGATCTTATCTGAGTGCTGTTGATCGCTAAGTCCCACGTTTGATACTCATTAACATTTTGATTCCAAATTTGGATTGCAGGATTAGGAGTCCTCGGCAGTGAGGATGGTGACACGTCGCGGCCGAGAGAATTAGACTGACCTATCACAAGTAGATTAAAAAAGCCATCATCTCCATCCTGACCAGGAACACCCTGAGCACCAGGTTCACCCTGAGCTCCTTGAGCACCATCAGCACCTTGTAATCCCTGCTCACCCTGAGCGCCAGAAACCCCGATCACATCAAGCACAGCCTCACGCTGATCAGCATCGAGCAGCTCCACGGTAGATACGAAGTCATCCGCAGCATCGAAGACAGTCCGAGGAAGCGTTACACCCGCAGGAGTAATACCCCCGGCAGGAGCAGGCGAAGAGCCGCCATCATTAGGCTGCTCAGGCAGTAAAGCCTGTGCCGACAAGTTGCACGGCACCAGCACGAGAGCTGCACAAAGCAGCCAGATCATAGATAAATATTGAAAGAATTTCATAGTGATAAAGGTAAATTTAAGAAGAAAGAAAAGGTAAATGACCCCGCGAGAACGAGAGAGAGCAAGCCTCGCGAGGCCATGAAATAAAGGGTTAGCGATTAAGCAGTAGGATCAATAGGTAGATCACCGATGCCATCAGGCGTGAGCGTAGCTATAGGAGAGCTAAGAACTTGGAATCTAAGCTCTGGACGAGTCACATTGCGGCTCCACTGGAGAGATGAATTAAGTGTGATCTTACCGTAGACATTCATCACGATTCGATCACGCCCATCACGGCCGCGCCCCTGCACCTTGAGCCATCCGAAGATCTCGCGCTGAGTATCGGAGAAAGGCACCTGCTCCACTCCATCCACAGCCTCAGCAGTCAGACCCATCATCATGCGCCAGATAGGCTCTGAGTGATCACGCACCTGGAAGTCTAAGTAATCAGCCACGATGTTAGGAATAGTTTCCTTAATGTAGCCACCAGTAGGAGCTGGACAGTATTCATCCTCCCCCTCGTCATCCGTCTCAACATTGAATTCAGACACACACCCCAGTGAATTCCAGTTTGACTCTGGATCCACATCAGGGAAGGCATTAACATCAACAGTGATACCATCAACGACAGACCCCTGCTCAGCAAAGAACAAGAATGTTCCGATAATTTCGCGTTTTAGATTATACATAATAATAGTTAGTTAATTGAAAAATTGATTAATAAGACCCTCGACCACTAGCCAGCAGTCACCACTCCCAGCTCCACGAGTGCCTTAACCTCAGCAGCAGGCAGCTTGAGACGTTTACCAGGGGCGACCACCATCGAGCCGATCGTCACACTACGGCGACCATCAGTAGGAGCAGCCACCGTGCAGGCGACCAGCACCACCTCGGCAGGTGTTTGATTATCAGTAGCAGGCGCAGCAGCACCCTTAGCGGCAGAGGCCTTAGCCTCCTTATCGTTGTTTTTAGTATCACTCATAGTGTTAGTTATTTTGGTTGATTAGAGATTATTGGAAGTGGATCGTCCTCTGTAGGACGACTCGGAAAACGTGAAAGTCAGGATCAGGCAGCTCATCGAAGCTCAGCACAGCAGTCTCCTCGTAGCAGGTATTAGCACTATCACCGTGGACATTGCGATGCAGCAGGATCATCAGTGACTCTAGGATAGCGTCAGCACTACGAAGATCGGGATGCAGACTCACATCACGTAGTAGAGGGCTATAGTAGATCTCCATATTGAGGCGCGTCGACATAGTCAGAGTCATCTCAGGCTCTGGATTCGTCCCGCTACGACCATAGATCACCAGAGACAAGCCATCGCTATTAGCCACTGCCTGCTGGATCTCCGCATCGAGATCTTGAGCTGAGCCGCTGGCATTATTGGTAAGTATGATATTGCACTCCCTTAGCTCTGGAGTGAGATCCGTGTCAGCGGCGATGGTATCGCGTAGTGACTCTTGGTATGTTCCTAGATGTCCCATGGTTAGTTTGGATGATTATTGATTAGGTTAGTCAGTGCGCGGGTGATCTGGCGCACGTAGATACGAGTGCTATGCTCCTCGATAGCGGCAGTTAGAGGTGCCCGTCTTGGTATATTGAGCTCCTTGATATGAGCCTTTCTTGTATGCGCCCGCACTGAGAAGCTATTACCAGTGCCGAATGCATTACGAACCGTGTAGGCTCGGACAGAAGTCTCCTTAACCTTAACTCGCCCCTTGAATCCGAACTCATGCGCTGCGAAGTAGGGTAGATTAGAGCCAGCTAGCACACGTATCGTGCCATTACCTACCAGAGCAGGACGAGTGAATCTCAGTGACCTACGCAGTAGCCCGGTCTTAACACCGAGGCGACGACTAGCCACCGGATAAGGCCCCTGCCCGCTGAATCTACCACGTAAAGCAGTCGATAGAAGCAGCTGAGAACCCGCATCCACCGCGCTCATCACCGTCTGGATCGCCTGCACAGGGGCGTGCTCCAGAGTATCGAGCAGACTTATAATCTGATCGGTAGACTCGATGGTGACAGTAGTATTCATGGGGCTGAATTGATTAATTGCTATGTGTAGCGGCAGTAGCTAGCCATGACCTGCTTGACCATGGGGTGCATTGAGAGAGACGAGAGCGATGATCCGCTATCCTCCTGATCGGAGCGGCGAAGACCTGCCGTGTGGAATGTGCCGCGAGCCTCACAGACTGCCTGCACTTGGTGGAAAAATGCATCAATGACATCAGCAGGCATACGCGTAGCCCCCTCTGGCATCATCTGGCCATCATCGAGCCAATAGCCGCCTGTATAGGTCGCCTTGATCTTATCAGTGTAGTCGCCCAGCACGTATCCGAACTCTACGATTCCGCTGTTTTTGAAAGTGGTAAGTATCTCATCCGTGATATCCTCGTCGTAGTCGTCACTAGTCAGATTGACATGCGACACCTCCTCTAGTGGAGCTGAGTGGATACATATGCTGCTGCGGTTAGCATCGACCTCATAGCACGCGCCTACCTCACGCTGGAGGATGCGGTTTGTGTATTGGTTAAATGACTGCGCCACTGCCATACCGATCGACTGCAAGTCGTCATCATAGTCAGTCCTCTGCGCCTGAGCGGAGGGGAGCACACGAGACTTGAGTGTAGGTAGAGTGGTGAATCCTGCGTTGAGCATCATAATAATGAGTAGTTAGATAATTAAGAAAATGAGGGGGAAAGCAGCGCGGTGATGCATGGCGACACCGCCGCGCTGCTGATTATTTGGGGGTTTACCTACCGACTAGGCAGGGGTTACGAGCTTACCTAGAGACTTAGCTCTGGCAGCTGTAAGATGGATTTCAGAGCCCTTCACATACGACTCGCCGCCCTCAGACAGAGGGCGATTGACCGTATATGTCTTAGTGCTCGGCTTATCCTTAGCCGCTGGAGTCTCCTCAGCGACCTGAGATTCTTCAGCTTTAGGAGTTTCCTCAGCAGCTGGAGCTTCTTCTTTATTTTTCTTGCTTGGCATAATGATTAGCTAGTTATTGATTAATGGTTAGTTACGACGCGTCGGCCTAAGCGTTAGCAAGGGTGAGCACGGCGAATGCACGCTCACTGCGGATACGGTTACCGAATCTAGCCACGGCGCGGAATACAGTCTCATCATCGTTGAATGACGCCTCTGTGCTGCTGCGGAATTCGAACGACTTACGAAGACCAGCCACCATGCCATTAGGATCACCGAAGACAGCGACCGGAGAGCCTGCTGTATTAGAGCTAGGAGCGGCAGGGGTGAGCTTCACCGGGAAGCCGAGCAGTGAGCCGATACCGCCCGGTGTAGGTGCCTCATTAGCAGTGAGGAAGATCGGGCGGCCATTCTCATCCTTGATGTGGAGGAGACGCACGAGCATGTGCGGGTGGATCCACCAGCATGACATGCGACTCATGATCGCCTCGTCAGTGGAGAGCAGGACATTGGTCACGTCCTCAAGAGTGAGATCCTCCATAGTGACATGGCCATCAGCTGCTACAGCAGCAGTGCCGCCATTAAATACCCCAGTCATACCACCTGAGAGGTCGTCATTAGCGCCGTCACCTTGAAGACACATGAAGTCCATGCGGTAGGCGACTGCTTCGAGGAAGTCGACCATGATGTCAGCTGACAGGTCGATCTCTGAGTCTGCAAGCAGCTCATTAGGCACAGTAAGAAGCACCTTGATACCACGAGCCTCCTGAGTCACAGACACACCTGCCTTGTTATTGTCCTCAGTGATGGTCACACCCTCGCCGAAGATCTTAGCAATCGGACGAGCCGTCTTGACCAGGAACTTATTATTAAGAGTATTAACATTGCGCACGTCGAATGATGACCAGATACCGAATGAGCTAAGCGTGTCGTAGACATCAGTGAATAGCTCATCATCGATAAAGGTAGAGCCAGTAGGCCCATCACTAGCGAGTGCCTTTTCATGCGCCTCTGATAGAGGAGCCTTCACCGCCTTACGGATCTGAGCATTGATCAGGGTCTTCTTCTCAGGGTCTGCGAGCATGCGCTTGATTGGATCTGCATAAGCTTGGCGCTGAGACACGGAGGCATTGAGCTGGAGCTTAGAGACGATGCCCTGCATCTTCGCCAGGTCACCCTCGGAGTCCGCTGTCTTATTCTTGATGTCTTCAAGATCCTTGAGGAGCTTCTCATGCTGAGATGCTGCGAGCTTCTGCACCTGAGTCATTGACTCTTGTGATTTAGCCATTTCCCCGAGGACTTTACCTTGGAATTCCTTCTCGCTCATAGGAGCGCCACCGCCGCCGCCATTGCCGCCGTCTGCGTTAAACTCTTCACGGATGATGCCGAACTGATTGCCGAATGTGTATTTCATTTTGTTTTGTTTGTTGGTTTGGTTATATGATTGTTTGCTGCCTCGTTATTTGGTGAGACTTTCCATTTGCTTCAGGAATGCACTCTGCGCATCTGCTCGCTGCTCGACAGCCCTCGCAGCAGCGAGCTTCTTGGCGTGGGTGTCTGGTGATGGCTGCTTACTTTTCTGAAAATTATTATCGCGGTAGCTATAGATGCGCTGCATCTCGATACCGATCATCGCCTTGAATGCGTCATTACACGCGGGACTCTCCACGGCAGCAGCCGCAGTCGAGAGAAACTCATAGCTCTCATCTGTGCCGAATCCGCACTTAGACAGCAGCTCCTCAGAGACAGCCCCCTCCTCGTAGGATTTGACCAGGGCATTAGGATTAGCACCGATGACCACCGCACTGAGCTCTGTCTGCTCCTGCTGAGTAAAGATACGGTAGACATCCTCACCCTGAGCAGTAGTGAGACCAGCCTCGATAAGAGCCTCCTCCCAGCCTTCATGGCTGTTATAAATGTGAGACGTGGCTGTGAATCCGACAGAAACAGCCTTAAGATATCCACCCTGAGTCATCGCAAACCCCAGCTTAGCGAGATCATTACTCTCGATATCGATAGCCCACTGCACACGCTCCACGAGCTGGCCGTCCACCAGATCGGCAGACAGCACCTTGCCTAGCACGTCATCGACACTATAGCGGCGATGGCTGTTAAGAAATGGTGAGTTTTTACGAAAGCGATTAAACCTCCACCCAGATGCCAGGATGATCTCACGATCACTATCAATGCTCTCATCACTGGCGATGTATTCCACGATACCCTTATCAGCATCGATCATCTTCACCTCAGGGTGGAGCGTCTTATAGATTTGTTTACTCATAGTATTATTGTTTTTTAGTTAAAGCTATTTGGATCCTCGGCAGCGATAGAGATGCAGCGGCACCCTATCACCTCGTCTGCGGGGCCATTGCCGGCTGGATGCAGGAGCTCTACACCACTAGGCAGGACGAAATTATCGTCGATGCCGACGACCTGCCCATCCATAGGTCGGTGAGAGTCACGCACATTGTCATCCTGAGATGTCAGCCACTCCTTGAACTCGACACCCGCCTCACGCATCATCAGGTGTCTACCAGTTTCGAAAGCCGCAGCTGTCTCAGTCGCAGCGATCACACGAGCACGGCGTCGAGACACGCCATTAAACTCTGTGCGCACACGCTCCTCGATCTGAGCAAGCGTCTCACCCTCATCGATAGCATCAGCAATACTAGAGCGGATACCATTCCAGATATCAGTCCCTGTATCGGCGAGGAGATTCTCACGGCGCTGGATAGCCACCTGCACGGCAGCTGCTGGTGCCTCAAGAGGGTCGTCGATATCTAGCTCATCGAAGAGCTCTACACCTGCACGGCTCATAGCCGCCTCTTGCACCTCAGACATGCCATCGAGGAATCTTGCCAACCATGAGGACAAGTCAAAGACCAGATCCAGAGCGCGATTCTTCTCCACCGTAGATGACTTTGCCGCCTCGCCCACCGCAACGGCTATATTACTAAGAGTCTCGCGACGAGCCTCCATCAGTAAGCTGCCGAATCTTGACTCAAATCTCTTAACCCACTCAGCGCGAGTGGCGACATGCCCCTCCCAGAGCGCGACACGCTCAGGGTCAGCAGGGGCGAACCCCTCATTCTTCTTAGACTTATCGACAGAGTGATCCCGACAGGTAAAGAGCGAGCGCATCGACTCGATAGGATCATCCATATCGATAGGATCACCATTAAGATCAGAGCCAGACGCAGGAGCAGTAGGAGACGACGCCTCGACCTCGACCATACCACTACGGACGCGAGCCTTATCATCACCAGCGAAGCACGGTAGATTAAGATTGAAGTAGTCACTAGCAGTGCGCCATGGAAGACCACGATCGACACCCTCAGTAGCACACTTAAAGTTCTCCGCCATCACCTGCTGCACAGCGGAGTTCTCCGAGAAGTCAAACTCTGCAAAGATCGTTTCACGCTGGCCAAGTAAGAGGGAAGACACCTTCTCGATGCTATCACACAGCTGAGCTGCCACAGGTCGACAGGTGGTATCAAGCAGGCGATAGTAGTCACTGGCAGATCCTATCGAGTAGCTAGCCACCACATCAGCGAATGACGCGGGGACTCCGAAGGCGATATAAACCTCGTGTCGATTCTCCAGACGCTGAGCGATGAAGGCAGTATCCACCGACTGCACGGTAGGATCTTGCACCCTGACATTAGGACCTGCGAGGAATATTGGCTTCGTCTCACCACGGCGAGCTAGCAGACTCTTCTCACGCAACTGGCGAGTGATCTGCTGGATCTGCTCATCAGTAGGATTACCATCAGCAGTCACGATAGGTCCACGATCACCATTATTCTTAGATAGATTACGGGCAAAGATACCAGCGGCATAGTCGGCATCGGAAGCGACCATTGCAGACTCATAGTCACCTAATCCACGGTAGTGATTGTATGGATTCCAGTTGCGCGTGTGGATCACCTGCTCAGGAATGAGAAGCTGTAGATTATCACTCTTATCGCGATAGCGCCACCCGACCAGCTCACCAGTGCGACGGTCGAGAACCTCCGTCATGTCATCAGGACGAGCCATCATGATCGGAGACTTGCGAGCAGTGCGACTTAGCCACGTATCATCGAGGATCCAAAAGCACTCTCCCTCTAGCTTGAGCCATGCGATAGATGCGTAGATAAATTCCTGCCGACCCATCACACCTCCCGGCTTCACAGCTGGAGTCTCCCAGAAGCGTGTCAGCTCGGCATTCTCGATAGTGACATCACCACCACGTCGATCTTGAGTAAATTCGATCGGCAGACATGAGACAGGATTGGCCACATGACGGATAGCACTCATCACCCATGCAGACTGTCGGTAAGGCTCTGTCATGCGCGAGTTCTCGCGAGCAGAACCATAGTGACCGAGACCCACCCCACGGTAGAAGTCACGACTAGCGCTCTTCTCCACCGCAGCGGATAAGCTTTTATCAACAGCCTCGGATACGCTACCCTCCACCGCAGCAGATACGATCTTGGATGTTAGTTCTTTAAAGAATTTTTTCATTTGGTCAGATTGTTTGGTTAGCAGAGACCTGCGTAGTATTGATCAGATGCAGGCTTCCCCGCCTCCACAGCCAGAGCCAGAGCCCAGAATCTATCTGCGTGTCCATTCGTGCCACGGTCAGCGGCGAAGCGGATATTACCGGAGGCGGTGACCTCCTTACGCACAGCGCGCAGGTCAGTCTTAAGGTCGAGGTCGAAGGGGATGCGGATAGCGCGATCCTCGAAGGCAGCACGCACAGGGTAGGCCATGGCCTCCTTGGATTGATTAGTAAAGGTCACGCCCTCCACTCGATACGTGCCAAATCTCTTAGTAGCATCCTCTGCGAACTGCATTCCAAGCCCACTCTTATCGATGCATGTGCGGCGACACACCTCAAACCACGGATAAAGGATCTCCGCCTGAGTGGAGAATTCCACATTCTTAAGATCGATGCGGTGACGAGTGAGCATCTGCCCGCCCACCTTCTCGAAGACAAAGAGCGAAGTAAGGTCATGATGGCGACCGATATCCACCCCAGCATATAGAGGATTCTTACAAGCGCGGGCTTCATCAAGCGTGTATTCCCAATCCTCCTCCTCCTTATAGCAGCAGGCATCGATCAGCGCGTATTCGAGGAATGCAGCAGCATCATCCCCGGGCACGCACATGTATTCCTGTAAGAAACTCTCATTATCAGATGCGCGATCCTTGATGTAGGCGAAGTAAGCAGCCTCATCCATCTCCATGCGCTCATCACCCTCCACCAGCTTAGTCTGGAGCTTCCACAAGAACCCCTGATCTAGTGCATCCTCTAGGGTGACACGGTGCAGTGAGATGTTCTTAGGGTTACCCTTCTCACGCGCCTCGCGGATAAGGGTGTTAAAGTAGTTACCAGATCCACGGTGAGTAGAGATGATGCCGAGGCGACCACCCCAGTCGATAGACGGCAGGGAGATATCCCACACCATCTTAGGGTCCTTACGCAGGGCAAACTCATCATTAGTCACATTACCACCTTTACCCGCGAAGGCGTCAGGGTTTGAGGACAGTGAGTTAATGTCTGTGCCATTGGAGTAGCGCTGCACGAATGCATTAGCACCAGACTCATCCAGCACCCGCTCGCCCATATACTTAGCGCCCACATCCAGAGACTCTGCAAACTTCTTGCAGTCCATTAAAAACAGCTTTGCCGACGCCTCGTCACGCGATGACACCCATGAGTCGCTCTTGTATCCGCGCACCGAATGCTGACGCACCAGATCGTAGGCTGTAGCGTAAGAGATGCCGACACGGCGGCTCTTTTCCATCACCTTAAGCAGTGACTTATCCTTGATCCACTTACTCTGATAGGGAAGCATGAAGCTATCCCGAGCGGGGATATTCTTCGCAGCCCCCTTAAAGGAGTGTGCATGATCTGGACGGCGTTT
>JAMASZ010000004.1 GCA_023301585.1 Alphaproteobacteria bacterium
CAATCGCTGCCGTCAATGTTGTCTTACCATGGTCAACGTGACCAATCGTTCCAATATTTACGTGCGGCTTATTCCGTTCAAACTTCTCTTTTGACATTTTAGTGTCCTTTCTTCTTTAAAATCTTAAATTCTAATCTTGTTTATTTATTAAGCACCCATGCTCGCTTTAACTTCGTCAGCGACCGCATTTGGTACTGGTTCATAATGATCAAACTGCATTGTGTAGTTCGCACGACCCTGTGACATAGAACGTAAGGTATTAATGTAACCAAACATGTTTGCCAAAGGAACGTTCGCTGTAATCACTTTTGCATTACCACGATCTTCCATTGCGTTAACTTGACCACGACGTGAGTTCAAGTCACCAATGATATCACCCATATATTCTTCAGGCGTTACAACTTCAACAGCCATCATAGGCTCAAGTAGTTGAGGACCAGCTTTTTGCATAGCTTCTTTAAATGCTGAACGACCAGCAATTTCGAAAGCCATAACGCTAGAGTCAACATCATGGTAAGCACCATCATAAAGCTCAACTTCAAAGTCAATCACTGGGAAGCCAGCAATAACACCAGCATCTTTTGCTTGGTCCATACCTTTTTCAACACCAGGGATAAATTCTTTTGGAATGTTACCACCAACAACTTTGTTACCGAATGTAAAACCTGAACCCAACTCACCTGGACGCATGATAAACTTAATACGCGCGAACTGACCTGAACCACCAGATTGTTTTTTGTGTGTGTAGTCAATATCAGCTTCTTTCGTGATTGATTCACGGTAAGCAACTTGTGGAGCACCAATATTCGCTTCAACTTTAAATTCACGCTTCATACGATCAACAAGAATATCTAAGTGAAGCTCACCCATACCAGCAATAATAGTTTGACCAGATTCATGATCAACCTTTACGCGGAATGATGGATCTTCAGCAGCCAAACGTTGCAACGCAATACCCATTTTTTCTTGGTCAGCCTTTGTCTTAGGCTCAACAGCAATTTCAATAACTGGCTCTGGGAATTCCATACGCTCAAGAACAACAGGATTCTCCATGTCACAGATTGTGTCACCAGTTGTAGTATCCTTCATACCGACGAAAGCCACAATATCACCAGCAAATGCCTCGCTAATTTCTTCACGGTTGTTTGAGTGCATAAGCAACATACGACCAACACGCTCGCGTTTACCTTTAACTGAGTTCTGAACATAAGAACCAGATTCAATTCTACCTGAATAAATACGAGCAAATGTTAATGAACCAACAAATGGGTCATTCATAATTTTAAATGCTAATGCTGAGAAAGGCTCATCATCAGAAGGCATACGCCCCATTGGTGTATCTGAATCAACTTCCATACCTTTTGTTTCACCGATATCCAATGGTGACGGTAAGAAATCAACAACAGCATCCAATAGCGGCTGAACACCTTTGTTTTTGAACGCTGAACCACAAAGAACAGGAACAAAGTCATTGGCAATTGTACCCTTACGGATACAAGCTTTTAAAGTTTTCTCATCTGGCTCTTTACCTTCAAGGTAAGCTTCCATTGCTGCATCATCTTGGTCGATTACAACATCAATTAATTTTTCACGGTACTCAGCAGCTTTATCAGCTAAATCAGCAGGAATATCTTGCTCTGAATAAGAAGCACCTAGCTGCTCACCGTCCCAAACAATTGCTTTCATTTTGATTAAATCAATATTACCAGCGAATTCATTCTCTGCACCGATTGGCAATTGAATAACACAAGGAACAGCACCTAAACGATCAACAATCATATCAACTGTGTTGTAGAAGTCCGCACCAATTTTATCCATTTTATTCACGAAACACATACGCGGAACAAGGTACTTATCACCTTGACGCCAAACCGTTTCGGTCTGTGGCTCAACACCAGCATTCGCATCAAAAACAGCAATCGCGCCATCAAGAACACGTAATGAACGCTCAACTTCAATCGTGAAGTCAACGTGTCCAGGAGTATCAATAATGTTCAAGCGGAAGCGCTGATCTTCGTAGTTACTACCCTTAGGCGCATCCCAGAAAGTTGTTGTCGCAGCAGACGTAATTGTAATACCACGTTCTTGTTCCTGCTCCATCCAATCCATTGTTGCAGCGCCATCATGCACTTCACCAATTTTGTGTGATTTACCAGAGTAAAACAAAATACGCTCCGTCGCAGTAGTCTTACCCGCATCGATGTGCGCCATAATACCAAAGTTACGATAGTTACTAATTTCGTGTTCGCGTGCCATTTTATTCTCTATTTCCTAATATTCTCTAATTATTACCAACGGTAGTGAGCAAACGCTTTGTTTGCTTCTGCCATTTTATGAGTATCATCACGCTTTTTAACAGCTGAACCACGGTCATTTGCCGCATCCAAAAGTTCGCCAGCTAGACGCTCAATCATTGTGTTTTCTGAACGCTTACGTGCCGCACCAATCAACCAACGAATAGCCAATGCTTGCGCACGCTCTGAACGAACCTCAACAGGCACCTGATACGTTGCACCACCAACACGGCGTGAACGAACCTCAACTTGTGGGCGCACTTTCTTAAGCGCTTTGTGGAAGATACGAAGCCCCTGAGAGGTGTTACCACCAGTAGCAGTACCAGAAGATGCTTCACCTTCTGTCTCGTCATCAGTAACGATGCCCTTGCCTTTTTCTTCCATGATAGCAATTGCGCCATAAACAATTTTCTCAGCAATAGACTTCTTACCATCTAGCATAAGGTTGTTCATGAACTTGCTTAGCGTTAAATCACCAAAACGTGAGTCTGGTAAGATTTGTCTTTTTTCTGCAGCGTGACGACGTGACATCTTTAATACCCTCTATTACTTAGGACGCTTCGCGCCGTAGCGTGAACGTGATTGTTTACGATCTTTAACCCCTTGTGTATCCAAAGATCCACGAATAATTGTGTAACGCACACCAGGTAAATCTTTAACACGACCCCCGCGAACAAGAACAACTGAGTGCTCTTGCAAATTGTGCCCTTCACCAGGGATATAACAAATAACTTCAAAACCTGTTGTCAAACGAACCTTCGCAACCTTACGTAACGCAGAGTTTGGTTTCTTAGGTGTAGTTGTATACACACGCGTACAAACACCACGCACTTGCGGGTTATGCTTTAGCGCACGGTTCTTTTTCGACTTCATCGCTTTTTTACCACCGATTGCACGGGGTTTGCGGACTAACTGGTTAACTGTTGGCATAAATGCCTCTCCTTAATTCAAATTATTATGTTCGGATGGATTTGCGATTAAAATACGAAAAAGGGGATTATTCTTAGCTTACGCTTCAAATCCCTCTATTTGTTACTAACACGCGTATAAAGTCTTATATTCTAAGGCTTGCATACATGCAAAGTATTTTATTCACAAAGTCAGGAAAATTGAGCCGCGTCTAGCGCCTACCAAATCTTTTTAGCATTAGCTACAGCCAACCCATCCGATTCCTGATTTCGAGCGGACTATAATAAGAAAAGGTGAGTCAAGTCAAGCACTTGTTAACGATTTTTTTACTTTAAATGCCACATTATTGTAATCTTTCAAAAATACCGCCTTAAACAACTGAAAACAAACAATATTTTTAAATAAAAAAAGCGACCTCTATTTCTAGAAATCGCTTCTTAAATTCTTTTAATCAGCAGACTTAAAGCCTATTTCACCACTTAACCAGCAGCTACTTCACCTACTTCTGCTTGAACGTCAGCTTCCGCAGCTGATTCTAATGCCGCTGCTTCACGCTCTTCTTCAATAAGCGCTGCTGCTTGCTGTTGTGCAGCCAAAGTAATACTATCGCGATCAGAAGCAACTTTACGGATTTGATTCACGTAAGCCCCTGTTCCCGCAGGAATTAAGCGACCAACAATCACGTTCTCTTTCAAACCATACAAGCTATCAACTTTACCATTAACGGCAGCGTCGGTTAGAACACGTGTTGTTTCTTGGAATGACGCCGCAGAGATGAATGAGCGAGTCTGTAGAGATGCTTTTGTAATACCTTGAAGAACAGGCTTACCTTCAGCAGGTTGCTTGCCATCGCCAATGTACTTGTTATTAGCAGCTTCAAACTCATCACGATCAATGTTTTCACCAACCAAGAATGTTGTATCACCAACAGCAGTAATCTCAATTTTCTGCATCATTTGACGTGCAATCACCTCAATATGCTTATCATCGATTTTAACCCCTTGTAGGCGGTAAACATCTTGAATTTCGTTTACCAAATACTCAGCCAAGGCTTCAACACCCATGACGTCTAAGATGTCATGCGGTACCAAGGCACCATCAAGAAGCGGATCCCCCTTACGGACGAAATCACCCTCTTGAACAGCCATGTGACGACCTTTTGGAATTAAGTATTCACTTGATTCCATTTCCTTGTCGATTGGGTTCACGATAATACGACGTTTTGCCTTATAATCTTTACCAAACTCAACTTGACCATCAATCTCAGAGATAATAGCAAAGTCTTTCGGACGACGTGCTTCAAACAGTTCAGCAACACGAGGCAGACCACCTGTAATATCACGCGTTTTACCAGCTTCACGAGGAATACGAGCAATAATGTCACCCGCTTTAACTTCCGCACCATTTTCAACAGACACAATTGCATCTGATGACATGTAGTAATTTGCTTCCAAACCATTCGGTAGTTTCAATGTTTTACCACCTGG
>JAMASZ010000005.1 GCA_023301585.1 Alphaproteobacteria bacterium
GCGCTCTCGAATGTGGAAGGGAAAGCGGGTACCAAGTTGGACCCGCAAACATTCGAGGAAGCGACGACGGGTCAAGACAGCGAAGAATGGAAAAAAGCGATATCCACGGAACTCTCGCACATGGAAGAGAAAGGTGTTTGGAAAAAGGTGAAGAAATCGGAGGTGCCGTCTCATCGAAGACTTATTGGGACCAAGTGGGTTTTCAAGAAGAAAATGATGGACGCTACCGAGCCCGAGTGAACGGGCAAGGTTTCTATCAAATTCCAGGCGTTGACTTTCAAGAGTCTTTTTCGCCAGTAGTCCACGAGATAACGATCAGATGCCTACTAATTATCTGGATCGTCCAGAAACTCTCCGCTATGCTGATCGACGTAGAAACAGCATTTCTCTACGGTGAGTTGGACGAGGAGATTTACATGAAGGCGCCAAAAGGGTACGTAATGGGGGAGGATGAATGCCTCCTGCTATTAAAGTCGATTTATGGATTAGTTCAATCAAGCAGGCAGTGGCGAAAGAAATTCGTCACTGCACTGAAGACTCTAGGCTTTAAAGAGAGCCCAGCAGATCCGTGCCTGATGATTCGGAGGTGTGGATTAGGAGTTTGTCTGGTAGCGCTTTATATCGATGACATTATGGCCATCGGTACGGAGGAGGCACTAGAAGATTTAGCCAAGGGGCTAAAAGAGCACTTTATCATCAAGATTGAAAGGAACGTGAGTGAGTATGTGGGATGCACGATCAAGCGTGATAGGGCAAAAACCCGACTGTGGGTGACTCAGCCACATCTCATCAAGACTCTAGAACACAGTGACCTATGGAGGTCTGACTCAGCAGTCGATCTTCCGATGAAAGTAGGTGAAATCCTTCTAAGACCAACGACTGATGAAGAAATTGTTTCGGCGAAGACGCATTCAGCCTACAGGGAAGCAGTAGGTAAGTTGCTGTATCTGACAAAGACAAGACCGGAACTGTGTAACCCTCTGAGAGAATTATCCAAGCATTTAGGCAAACCTACGATGAGCCACGTTGAAGCAGTCATCTACTGCATGAACTATGTGTGGAATACAAGATTTAAGGCCTACAAGATTCACCCTCTCATCGCGGCATTATGGATTCTGGAAGCTATGTGTGATTCTGACTACAGCGGAGACAAGGATTCTCGGCTAAGTATTTCGGGCTACGTAATTTGGCTGATGAAAGTGGCCATTGCCTGGAAAAGTAAGGCACAAAAGTCGGTAACGCTAAGTTCTACGGAAGCCGAGTATGTGGCAATTACGGAGTGTGTGCAAGAAGTTCTGTTTGTGAAGCAAGTTTTGTCGACTATGGGAATTCAAGTGCAACTTCCGATTACGGTGTACGCAGGCAACGTAGGAGCTATCTTCGTTGCCAAGAATGCGAGCACCAAAGGTAGGACAAAGCACATAGATATCAGGTACCATTTCATCAGAGAGCTAATTGAAGATGGGACCATAACAATTGTGTTTGTGCGGAGTGAAGACAACGCATCAGATATTTTCACCAAGAACGTAACGAGAGCTACCTTTAACAGGCATATTGGGAAGTTCGTATGCGATGTTACGCAGAGTGAGTTAGAGCTACAGGAGTGAAATTCAGTGAGCGGGAAAAGTTTGAAATTCGCAACAGGAGGTGTGTTAGACCAGACGGAGCTATCTAGCTCATGGTCTAGTGTTGCTCACGTGGAGAAGTATCGTGAGTACGGGAAAGCCCATTAGCCAATGGGAAAAGGGTATTTGTTAGCTAAGGGTTATGAGCTATTTGGATAAGCCAGAGCGAAGGGAGCGATGGGAAGTAGAGATGATTTGGATAAGAGTGATGAGAAAGTTGTCCCAGTGTTAAGGGGAGACTGCGTGATTGATACATGAGATAGGAAAGGGTTAAGGTTGAGAGGAGCAGAACTAGGATATGATAAATGTTAATGCTCACAATTCAGATGTAACAGAAGTCTGCACTGCAAATCGCCTAACACGTTTATAAACGCATTTGCATGGGCGTGTGCTGCAGCAAGATGAGTTCAAGTGATGATGGGTTCGAGAAGACCATCAGGATTGTCAGCTTCAGTGGGAAGCAAGAAGATTGGAGGATGTGGAGCGCCAAGTTCCTAGCGCAAGCTAACCAGAAGGGTTACAAAGATGTGCTGGTGAAAGAGAGCGTGAAAGCCCCTCCTTATGACGAAGACCTCGACGAAAGTACTGACGAGGGCAAGAAGAAAGCAAAGCTGCGAAAGGCAAACGACAACGCCTTCAACGCATTGATTATGGCCTGCAGTGACATAGTGTCATTCAGTGCCGTTGATGAAGCCAAGACCGACGAGCAACCGGATGGGGATGCCAAGCAAGCCTGGCAGAATCTGCTGGACAGGTTCGACCCCAGGACCCTGCTGTCGGAGGTGGAAATCAAGAGAGAGTGGAACAATCTCAAGATGTCGGATGAAGCAATGAATCCGGATGAGTTTTTCTCCAAGATTGAGCACTGCAAGCAGAAACTGAAGTCTGTTAAAGTGACTCTCAGTGACAAAGACATCATAATACATGTCTTTGATAACCTGCCCAAGTGCTACGATAACCTAGTGATCATGCTGGAACAAGATTTCAGCAAAGGAAACCTCGACCTCAAGCAGATGAGGGAGAGCCTCAGGGCTAACTTCAAGAAAATGGAGAAGAGGAAGAATGAAGACAAGGAGACTGAAGTGGCCCTAGCAAGTGGTTTTCCAAGGCACTTCAAGGGAAACTGCTCTCGATGCGGCAAGATAGGCCACAAAGCGGCGGACTGCTACGTCAAGCTTAAGGACGACAGCCCACCAGAGGAGAATGATGGAGGCAGGAACAGGGGAAAGAGGAATCACCAGAAGAACCTCAAGGACACCAAGTGTTTCAACTGCAACCGGATGGGTCACTTTGCTAAAGATTGTGACAAGCCCGACCGCAGGAAGGCCAAGCAAGAGAAGGCAAACGCAGCTATCGAAGCGGACCCGATTGAAATGTGCCTTATGGCAATGGAAGAGTCCACCCTAGAGGTGGTTGGGGAACCGCTTACGGAAGACATCTGGCTAGGAGATACGGCGGCCACGAGTGACATGACTGGCCTACCGGATTTTCTAACCAATCAGAAAACAGACAGCACAAGAGTCACCATGGGTGACGGGAAAATCGCTACGACGTCCTTCCTAGGGGACCTACATGCGATGGTGGAGCCCGTGCAAGGAAA
>JAMASZ010000006.1 GCA_023301585.1 Alphaproteobacteria bacterium
CAGGGCTGTGAAAAATTTTCTGTTACGCCGTCACAAGATACCAAAGACCGTTTTGATGTATCGGAGGTTTTTTCATCGAAAGAAAGTTTTAATAATCATCAGAAGCGCGTTGCCAGTTCAGATTGGGGTGCGCTTACAAAGAATTTTGAGCGTCATTACAGCGTTAAAGAGCACTAATTACTGCAACGTGAATTCTACGTCGAAGAATTTGGCGTCGGCGGGGGTGATTAGTTCTTTTTTGGCGACGTAGACGGAGTGGAGTTTGCCGTCTAGCTCATTTGTCCAAAATTGTAGGAATTGGGTTAATTCTGGAAATTTTGGTGCTAAATCAAGGTCTTGCCATACATATTCTTGGAGTAGAGCAGGGTTATCGGGCATATGATATAAAATCTGTGCCGTGGTTAGCCTGAAACCTTGAAGTTGTAATTCCAATTCGCTCATTTAATAATTATAGCATAATAATCATTATTAGTCTCTTAACGGGCACATTTATTGGTCTGTAACGCAATCCCACCAACGTTTATAGAATCTTAAAAAGGTCTTGAGTTTTCCCAAGTGAGAATGCTATAACAACCTCACTCTCGTAATATAGAGTGCTGACATGCTCATAGTGAGGTGTCAGAATTTAATGAAATCAATATCTTAAGGAGAAAAAAGATGAAATTTCGTCCATTACACGATCGAGTACTCTTGCGTCGCATAGAGCAAGAAGCAAAAACAGCTGGTGGAATTATTATTCCAGACTCGGCAAAAGAAAAGCCTATGGAAGGCGAAATTGTTTCTGTTGGAACAGGACATGTAAACGACAATGGTGACGTTCGTCCGCTTGATGTTCAAGCTGGTGACCGCGTGATTTTCTCACAATGGGCTGGCACAGAAGTAACCATCGACGGTGAACAGCTTATGGTGATGAAAGAATCTGACCTAATCGGTGTAATAGCCGCTTAATAATAACTAAATTTAAATTAATGTACCCCATAACGTGCCACAAAAACAGAAAGCACGTCTGAGGGGTCGACTTGAAAAGGAGACATATAAATGTCAGCTAAAGATGTAAGATTTCACGAAGATTGTCGTGATGAAATGATGAAAGGCGTTGATATTATTGCCAACGCTGTAAAAGTAACTTTAGGACCAAAAGGTCGTAACGTTGTTATCCAAAAATCTTTCGGTGCACCTCGCACAACAAAAGACGGTGTATCCGTTGCGAAAGAAATTGAATTGAAAAACCCACGTCAGAATATCGGCGCACAGCTTATTCGTGAAGTTGCTTCAAAAGCAGTTGAGCATGCTGGTGACGGTACAACAACAGCAACAGTTCTTGCACAAGCAATTGTTAAAGAAGGTTTGAAGGCTGTTAATTCTGGTCGTAACCCAATGGATCTTAAACGCGGTATTGATGCAGCAGTTATTGCTGTTACTGAAGACCTTAAGAAACGTGCTAAAGAAGTAAAAACTAATGAGCAAATCAAACAAATTGGTACAATTTCTGCCAATGGTGATGCTGAAATTGGTGACATGTTGGCCGAAGCGATGGAAAAAGTTGGTAACGAAGGTGTTATCACAGTTGAAGAAGCAAAAAGCTTACACAACGAACTTGAAGTTGTTGAAGGTATGCAGTTTGACCGTGGTTATTTATCACCATACTTCATCACTGATTCAGAAAAAATGACTTGTGAGTTAGACAATCCATTCATTCTATTCAGCGATTCAAAATTAGGTAACCTACAAGCGATTGTTCCAGTACTTGAAGCAGTTGTTCAATCAGGTCGCCCATTATTAATCGTTGCTGAAGACATTGAAGGTGAAGCATTAGCAACACTCGTTGTTAACAAACTTCGCGGTGGTTTGAAAGTTGCTGCTGTTAAGGCTCCTGGTTTTGGTGACCGTCGTAAGGCGATGATTGAAGACATGGCGATTTTAACTTCTGGTCAAGTTATCTCAGAAGAACTTGGTATTAAGTTAGAGAACGTTAATTTGGATATGCTTGGTACTGCCAAGAAAGTTCAAATCACTAAAGACGAAACAACAATCGTTGATGGTGCTGGTTCTAAGGCTGATATCGAAGCACGTGTAAAACAAATTCGTGCACAAATCGAAGCAACGTCTTCAGACTACGATAAAGAAAAACTACAAGAGCGTTTGGCAAAATTGTCAGGTGGTGTTGCTGTTCTTCGTATCGGTGGTGCAACTGAAGTTGAAGTTAAGGAACGTAAAGACCGCGTTGATGACGCAATGCACGCAACACGCGCTGCTGTTGAAGAAGGTATTATCGCTGGTGGTGGTACTGCGCTTCTTTATGCATCAAAGGCATTAGAAGGTCTTAAGACAGATAATGATGACCAAAATGTTGGTGTTGATATTATTCGTCGTGCGTTGCAAGCGCCTATCCGTCAGATTTCTGAAAATGCTGGTGGCGAAGGTTCAATCGTTGTTGGTAAATTGCTTGATCAAAAAAGCAATGACTTCGGTTTTGATGCACAAAACGATAATTACTGTGACCTTGTTAAGGCTGGTATTATTGACCCAGTTAAAGTTGTTCGTACAGCGTTACAAGATGCAGCCTCTGTTGCTGGTCTGATGGTTACAACTGAAGCAGTTGTAACAGACGTTGAAGACGAAGGCGGTTCAGCTGCAGGCGGAATGCCTGACATGGGCGGTATGGGTGGAATGGGCGGAATGCCTGGCATGATGTAATTTATCTTCGATAAATACTCACCTAATAAGAATTAGAAAGGTCGGAAAGAAATTTCCGACCTTTTCTTGTGAGAGAGAACGGTTTCGCGTTATAATGAGTGATGGAACAAAAAGTACCACCAAAACCCAAAAATAAAATGAGTAAGAAGCAAACCATTATTGGTGTGGTTGTTTTGGGCATCAGTTTATTATTATTGGCAGGAGTTGGTTGGTATGGGTACCAGACTTTTTATGGTGACGATAAGGTTTCAGCAGAACAGAAAAAAACTGCAAAAAATAACAACAGGGTGCGCAGTACAGAGAAAGCGATTAAGCCACCAGACCCAAAATTAGTGGCGCTAAAAGAATTACCGAGACAAGAAAAAATTCGTTTTAAGGAAATGGCAGGGAATTGGATTACTAATTCAAAAAAAGGTGTTGCCGTTTTAAAATTATCTCCTGATAAAAAATATCGAATTGTTCTTATTAATCAACAAAATGATGACCGAATTTATTCGCAAGGTGATTTTGATAAAAAGGGTGATCTACTTACATTTACACCGGATAGGGCAATCTTACCGCCAAATTCTGTCAGAGGGCGCCCTATTAATTCCAGCAGACTTACTTTTTCACCTTTTCCAATTATGGTTTCAAAAAATAACGAAAATATTCTTTGGCAACGCCCCTCTGATGATATGGGGGTTTATGTTCCAGACTCACATGCACTGCTTCATCATTTTGAAGAAGAAGTTGTTATTTGGAAACGAATGAAATAAGAATAGTTTATGCCAGAACTTCCCGAAGTAGAAACCGTAATGCGTGGCCTAGAGCCTGTTTTAGTCAATAGTGAGATTTTATCCGTTGACCAACGCCGTCCAAATTTACGCATTCCTTT
>JAMASZ010000007.1 GCA_023301585.1 Alphaproteobacteria bacterium
AGTAGTGGTAGTAGTATAGTAGTAGTAGTAGTAGTAGTAGTAGTAGCAGTAGCAGCAGTTGTAGTAGTACTTAAGCAGCAACAGTGGGTGTAGATGTAGCAGAGGTTGCAGCAGTAGTAGCAGCAGCAGCCTCGTGGCCGTAGTAGCCGTAGGGTGTGCTTTTCTTGAAACTAGTTTTGAACAATTCGTCGTAGATGTACCACCGTAACGGCTCCTCGGAAAAATCACCTGCTGTGGATTTAACTCTATTTTTTACATCCTTTATTACGTCTTTATCTGATTTTGACTTATGCTTACTTTCAACAGTCCATCCTTTTGCGGGTGATCCCACTACAGTACAAGTTACGCTTCCAATAGCATGAATTTCTTTCTTCGAATAAAAACCAGTAAGAACATTTGCTTTGCTTGGCCTAGATAGGTGATCGTAATAGATTCGGTTTTCCAGGTTCCATTCCAATGTTTGAGAACATCCAAACGCAAACATCTCATATGGGTCATCAAGTAAATCTTCCTCCCATAGTAGGTCTTTGAAATCATCAACAACGTCTCGTAGATTTGTTTCATGAAGGGCTACAACAGCCTCGCTATCGATTAAATTTATTAGGGTTTCAAAAGTTGAATGCACTAATCGTACATTAGACTTTTTAGAGAGTTCAATCAGCTTTGTGTCAAACATGGGGTCGTGAGCTTTTGAAAGTAGCAATAAAACCGTATTTCTTTCACCTAGACTTTTGGCGCTTTTTATATGCCTTTTTATCTGAGGTCGATTCCACTTGTCCCCAGGCTTTACTTCAACCATGACTACAAATGGTTGTTGATGAATTATTGCATCAGGAATGCTATCAGACGCGACTTGTTGTTGTTTAAATACTGGCCCGACCTCCAGTTCCAAATCTTCCACATCCGATTGGGTGAGTACCCCTTCAATAACAGTTTGCAACTTACTTGGATGTTGCCGATATAACATTCTCAGCATCAATAGAACATTGTTAGTAATATGGTTCTCTCGTTGAGAGTAACGTTGAAAATAACTTAGTTCAGACATTTCTGTTTCCCGATTATACTTTGCGGCCTTTGGGTTCCTTCATGCAGGTATATAGCTTCACTAGGTTCCAGCCCTCTACTGTTCTCCCTTTTTGATCGAGCACGTTCAAGTCATCATAGAAGGAGCCTGTCTCACTTGGGTGCTCTAAAGTTTTCAGAAAAGCTTCAAAACTACTGTCCACTTCCACAATAGTTGACCCCATCAATCGCCATCCTTCGGAGCACTCTTTAGACAAGCTAAAAGAAATTGAGTTTTGGGGAATCCAAGTTTGACTCATGTTTTGAACTTGCTTGCCCATAAATCTACCAGAAAGAACAAATGCACCCATAAGAATTGCGCCTAACAAAGTGCCCGCCAAGTTTCCAATAATATTATTTTTGAACCAGTCCATACCATAAATCCCCATTTAGTTCATTCCAGTGCTTTAATAGCAGGAGATTGCCCCCCCCGCAATAAATCTGAATGATATGTTAAAATAGGTTCCCCAACAAACCTCAAACATGGGAGATTAAATCATGACATCGAAATGGGTAGATTTTAAAACCGTTCGTGAGAAGCTCGACTTTGTCGAGGTTCTTTCTCACTACGGTCTTGAAGCAAAAGGTCACGGGAAACAGGTTAAAATAATTTGCCCGTTTCACGATGACCACAAGCCGTCTTGCGGTATAAACATGGCAAAGCAGGTTTATAACTGCTTTGCTTGCGGCGCGGGTGGTAATGCACTCGACTTCGTCGCACATATGGAAGGGCTTGATCCTGACAAAACGACGGAACTTCGCAAAGCCGCATTACTGGCATCTGAGATATTTAATATCGAAGAGGCCACGGTGAAACCAAGAACGCGAGGCGCTAGAACGGCAGGAGCGGCTAAAAATGGCGTTCAGAAAGCCGATAAGGTCACGAAGCCGGGCAAAGCCCGTAAGAGCAAACCAAAAGCCTCAGAAGGCAAAACGGGCGGATCAGGGCTATCTGAACCGTCACCTGAGAAGCAAGTGAACCAGCCGTTATCATTCGAGTTAAAACTCGACCGAAAACACGCGTTCATCAAGTCTCGCATCAAAGATGGGAGTCTTGATAAGAAACTCGTCAAGACTTTCGGTCTTGGGTTTTGCAGCAAAGGCATAATGAGTGAGCGTGTTTGCTTTCCGATCCACAATGTGAACGGTGAGCTGATCGCCTATTCTGGTCGCTGGGCAAGCGATAGCTTGCCTGACGACGTGCCGCGCTATTTACTGCCCAAGGGATTTGAAAAATCCAAAGTCCTGTTCAATCTCCACCGCGTGATTGGAATGCGCGATAGCCATCCCGATCTCGATACGGTGGTAATTGTTGAAGGCTTCTGGTCGGTGATGCGCTTGCACGGCGAATGCATACCGTGTGTATCGACCTTCGGCGATAGCGTCTCAATAAATCAAGTCGAACAGCTTGTTCAAAACGGTTTCAAAAAAGCCATCCTGATTTTCGATGGAGATGAAGGTGGGCGCTCTGGAACAGAACAATCTCTGCCACTTCTGGCAGAGAGGCTGTTCACAAAGGTGATCCATTTAGAAGACGGCATCAAGCCGGACGTGATGGACAAACAACTCGTGTCCGAGTTGTCTCGCAACTTTTTGCGAGACAATCGAACGCATTAACTGAAGGCCCGACATTCGGGCCTTTTTCTTTGCTCGTTTAGGCCTTTGTGTAGCAAGGCCTTGTTCGTGTGTTGGTGCGACTAGCCCAACACGGCTCGTTCCCCACGGTTGTCGGCGTGCCCGTCTTCGCCCATATCTTGAGCGGCGGATGCCCGAAAAGATATGGAAAGCGAAACGGAGCAACGCGACCCAATGGTGTTGAGTGGTGAGAGAGTGGCTAACGAACGAGAGCGAGGTTCTGGGAGGTAACGAAACGACATTGGGTCGCGTTGTAAACCAGCGCGGCAACCGTGGGGAAATGTTCTTCTATTTCATTGTGTTAGCATGAAATAGCGGGGGCACTTGTTAAGGATAGTATCTTGAGTGCCCCTTAAAGTCGATTGAACGCGATAGCTTTGAAAGCGACCACGATCTGAGTCAGATTGACTCATATAGCATCGAATTGGGGGCAGTTTTGGGGGTATTCCCCAAAATTAACTTGCACACTTTCTTTCGCACTGTGAAAGATATCTCTATTTTATATAATAAAATCAATAACTTAAGTCATAGCGCCCTGCGCTTTGTAATCAGGGGGTCCGCGGTTCAAGTCCGTGTGGGGGCACCATTTTTCACTAATATTTCAATATCTTAGCAGGTTTGCAGCTCAAGCGCAAGTTTCGCTATTTTCGTTTAAGTGCATATTAAGTGCAGAATCGATTTTCTAAAGGCTTAATGGTAATCTATTCTTGCAATTTCGAAATGAGCCGTTTGAACAACTCATGCTCATCATTGCTTT
>JAMASZ010000008.1 GCA_023301585.1 Alphaproteobacteria bacterium
TTCTTTTTCTTTTTCACTGTGAAAAAATCCTACCGATATGTGCCATGAACAAATTTGGAAACAAGAATGATTATTTATTAAACTCATCGCGGGTGAAACAGACAATACGTGGAAATGGGAAAGCCATGATAAAACCAAAGTCTAACATATCCTCTTGTCCGGATGTCTCCCTAATGAATTCATTTGAGATAAAAATCGCATTAAATGACTCACTTGATAAAAGCACGTTAAAATACAATCTCCAATCTCGTCTTCGGGCCTTTTCTGTGGCACTTCCGAGTGGTAAAAAAATGTCACAAACTATGGCACGAAATTTTGGTCGTGGCTTGCTATAAATTAGGTAGTTGTTTGGCCTCTTCTGTGGCCTTTTCAATTTGTAAAAAACATGGCATTATGACTAATGGAATAATGGAATAAATACCGCGGCGTTTTGGCACCGAGGTTATCGGTATCTGGCTGGCCGGCGGCGTTCTCTTTGTGGGCGAATCCTGGGATCACCGGCTTCTTGGATGAGGGCGCCGGCGTTGTCGGCGTGAAGGCGATGACGTTGTCGGTCTTCTCGGTTGAAGGCGCTGGCGTTGTCCGGCGGGGTTTGTTGATGAGGTGGGTGTTGCTTTGGCCGGGGCGTTGGCCGCTCTTCCTCTGGTGGCAGCTCCTCCTCTTGGGGCTGTCTGGCTCTGAGGTGTACCCGATTCCTCTTATATACCCTGCCACTTGCTTGTTTGACGGCATAAATGTCATGGGCATGGACCTCCACGATTGTGGCGGGTATTGTCCATCTATTGGTGATGTGGTGTTGCACCCACACTGCCTCCCCTGCCCGTAGTGGCCTGTGGGTCTGGGCTGAGGCGTCGTATCTGGCATGGGCTCTGGTCTTGGTGGTGTCCTCCCTCTCGTCCAGCGCCCTCCAGTCGCGCTGCCATCTGGGGTCAAAGGAGGTGTGGTGTGTGGGGAGGGTGTCCTTGATGTTCCTCCCGTACACCCACTCGGCTGGGGAGCGGCCCCCGAACCTTGGGGTGTTCCGGAAGGCGATTATGCCCTCGGTGAGCCTGTCTTCGCACGGCTGGTGTGCTCCCTCGTTGGTGGATCCTCTGATGATCTTTTTCATCGCTTTCACGGCCGCTTCCGCGCGGCCGTTTGTCCTGGGCAGGTGGGGTGCGCTTGGCTCCATTCGGACCTGCCACAGGGCGAGGAATTCCTTGGTTTCCGCCGCGGCGAACTGTGGGCCGTTGTCAGGTCTGACCGACTCCGGGACCGTGTGGGCCAGGAACTGCTGGCGCAGTTTGGAGATGACCGCGTTGGCGGTGGTGTTGCTGCCGAGTCCATGGAGGTCCGGCCAGCCGGAGTATTCATCGGTGATGACCAAGTAGTGGTGGGCACCGAACTGGCACAGGTCCAGGTGCAGGATCTGGAATGGCCGCGTTGCTTTGGGCCCGTGGAGTAATGGTTGATGTGGAAGGGATGGGAGGGCTTCTCTGCATGGCCTGCATGCAGCCACCCTCCTCTCGACGTCGTGGTGGATCGTGGGCCACCATACAGTGCGTCTGGCCCTCTCGTGTGTCTTTGTTGTGCCCTGGTGGGCCGCGTGGAGTTGATCCAGTGCCTTTCTCCGGGCCGCGGTTGGGATGACAATCCTTGGGCCGTACAGGATGATCCCCTGGTGGGCTGTCAGGTCCGCCCGCGCTCTCCAGTATGGTGCCGCGATGTCCGGGATGGCGTGTCGGCTGGCTGGCCATCCAGTGTTGACCAGGCCGAGGAGTGTCTGGTATTCTGGGTCCTCTGCTGCCGCTTGGAGGATCGGTCCCAGGATCAGGTCCGCGTCGAACGTTGGTGAGCCCGTGCCGTCCGCGGTGCGACCCGACGTGGACGCCACCGCTGCGGCGACGATGAACGTCCGGTCCGTGTCTTCATCCGGTGTCAGTACCAGATCTGGCGGTGATGGGGCGGCTACGGGGGCTCGGGATAGGGCGTCGGCGATGAGGTGTCGCTCGCCTGCCTGATGTCTCGCGGTGAAGTTGTACCGGGCCATGGCGGTCTTGAGTTTGAGCAGGCGGTCGTTCTGTACTTGGTCCATCCGCCTGTCGTTTAGTATTGCGACCAGGGGGCTGCTGTCCGTGAGGATGGTGAAGTGGGCGAGCCCGTCAAGGAAGAAGGACGCCTTCTGGGCTGCCCAGGCCACCGCCAGGGCCTCTAGTTCGGCCGCGCCGTTCCAGTTGGCCTCGTGTCCCGCCAACGAGCGCGACCCGCATTGGGTTGGCCTCCAGATCCCGTCTGGTCCCAGCTGGCGCAGGAGGAAGCCCAGTCCTGCCTTGGATGCGTCAGTGAGGAGTTGTGTGGGCCTGGCTGGGTTGAATGGAGTGAGGCACGTTGTTGAGGCCAGGGTGCGCCTGGCCTTGATGAACGCTTCTTCGTGGTCATGGGTCCAGACCCAGGACGCCGTGTTGGAGTTCAGGGCGCGCAGTGGCTCTGTGATGGAGGTAATTTCATTGGTGAAGTACCCCACCTGCTGGGCTAGGCCCAGGAAGGACCGGAGGGTGGTCCTGTTGGTGGGTCTGGGGAACTCTCTGAGGGCCCGTGAGAGGTCCGGGTCTATCCTGTATTGGCCTCCCTCCAGCTGGAAGCCGGCGAACTTGGCTGCCGTCTGGGCGTACTGGACTTTCTCCAAGTTGATGGAGATCTGGTGCTCCTTGCAGGCCTGGAGAACGCGGCGGACGGCGTCTTGGTGCGCGGCGCCCCCGGTGGGCGTGTGGATCACGATGTCCTCTACGACCCTGGCGTGTATGTCTCGTGGTACCGTTGCTAGCGCCTTTGTGAGACGTTCGTGGTACAGGTCCCCTGCGCCGTGCCACCCCATGGGCAGGCGCTTGTACCTCATGCGGCCCCTGGGCGTGACGAATGTGAGGAGTTTTCTGCTTGGCGTGTCTAGTGGAACCTGGTGGTATCCTTTCAGGCCGTCGAGTACCGTGTAGTACCGGGACGCGGGGTTTAGGGTGGCAACGGTCTGCCAGGGGGATGGTGCCGGGTACACGGGCCTCAGGGTGGCCTTGTTGATGGCCCTGAGGTCGACGGTAATGCGACACTTGTTCGGGTCCTTCTTCCGTGTGACTACCATTGGGTGTAGCCACATGGACGGGTCGTTGGTGTCTTGGGCGGGCTCGATGATGCCTTGTGCGATCTGGGCGTCCAGCTCCCTGTTGAATGCGGTCTCTAGGTTGACCGGGATTGGTCTGGTTGACCAGCATTGTTGGGGCCTTGCGCCCGGGATCAGCTTGATAGTGGCTTCCCCGCCTGTCATGGGTCGGCATACCCCGTCAAGCACTGTGGGGAACTCCGCGCGGAGTTGCTCCCATCGTTGTCGTGTCTCCTTGTCTTGTGTGGTCGGCGCTGTCGGGGTTGATGGCGCTGACGTTGCGGTGTGTCCTCCTGTGGTTGAAGGCGCTGACAGTGTCGGGGTGATGGCGCTGGCGTTGTCGTGTGTCCTTCCGGGCTGAGGGCGCTGACGTTGGTGTTGACGAGGCGGCGGAGTGAAGGCGCTGACGTTGTCGGTCCTCTCGGTTGAAGGCGCTGACG
>JAMASZ010000009.1 GCA_023301585.1 Alphaproteobacteria bacterium
TATCTGCAGCTGCAGATAATATGTCCGCGCGGCGCGTTCCAGGAATAACATCACGTTTTTTCCACCCTTGTACGGTTGTAACAGGCGTGTCAATCTTCGCCGCCATTGGTCTAATACCACCAAATTTTTCAATAATTTTTCCTGCATTTTGAAGTGCTGGCTTACTATTTTTCTTTTTACTACTCATCAGTTAAACGCTCCTAAATCACGATATTTACGTACATATATAATTTCATAACAACGCCAATAAAGCTTGGCGATTAGGTTGCTCAGCAACCAAACAGTTTTCCCACTGGATTTCAGAAAGATACCTTATCATGGGTGTACCTATACACAAGGCTTTTGTGCCCTTAAAATATTCATTTTGTCCGTCTGTACCTATTGTGTTCTCTAGGTTTTCAACAAAAACTTGTGATGTACGCGTTGAGAAAAACAGCACATGACTGAAGCTTTTATTATGTATGTGCCTTACAAGCTCATCAGAAAAACTTCTTTTATTATCAATGCTATAGATTATATTTTCATCTATCGTAATATTTTCCAAGGCGAGCTTCTCGTTTTGTAGCGAACGTGCAACTTCTTCACCACGCCCATACCAATAACTGCCCTTTTCACCGTCACGTACCAATAGCTCAATTAGCCCCTCAACATCGCTATTGGCGTCAACAATATCGGAGAAACCATGTTCTTTAGCTAATTCAGCTGTCATAGAGCCAACGGTATGAATCTTGATATCGCGTCGATTCGACAGCTTGGTAAAAGCACGTACAGCATTACGGCTTGTGAAGATAAGCGCTTTATATTGGTTTAAATCAGGCAGACTGACCCTATGGTAAACCACTTCTAGCATGGGTTCTAAAAAAGTTTGATAACCTCTTTGCTTTAAAATATCTGCAATTTCTTGAGCGTCTTCTGCTGGACGGGTTATTAAAACTAACCCTGCCATTACTCTATAAACCCATCAGGTAAGCGATTTAATAACTTAAGTCCCGTTTCCTGTCCCAGCTTTTGCGCCTCAGCTACCGAGACACCCTCAACATTTTCAATAGAGCTTTGCTCTTCGTAAACATGCTGACCATCTAAGCTATAGAGCTGAACAGTTAATGATAACTTTTGATTATCGTCACTAGGGGTAGCGTGGACGCTTATTGGCGTATGGCACGTTCCATCAATAACACTTAAAACTTGTCGTTCTGCTTCTACCGCTATTTGGGTTTCGTAACAATTAACAGCCTCTAAAACCTTATGCGTTTTACTATCGTTCTCACGGACTTCCATACATATGGCTCCCTGACCGCAAGCTGGCAACATGTCACTGCTAGTAATTTCGTTAATCAAGTCGTTTTTAATCTCAAGACGATTTAACCCTGCCATTGCTAGGAACGTCGCGTCTACTTGTTCCGCCATAACCTTGTTGATACGTGTTTGAACATTTCCACGGAACGGAACAATATTTAAATCAGGACGTTTATTCAAACTAATTGCTGCACGTCTAGTGCTACAAGTTCCTATTGTTGCGCCTTTTGGTAAGTCAGACAGCGATTTATATTGACTTGATATAAACGCATCATTCGGATTTTCTCTTGGCAAGTAATGCTGAATTACCAAGCCTTCAGGAAGCTTGCACGCCATATCCTTTAAAGAATGCACACCACAATCGATAGCACCGTCTAACAACAGCTCTTCAATTTCTTTAGCGAACATGCCCTTACCGCCTGCTTCTTCGCTAAGCGGTTTTTCGCCTTCGTGTTTTTTCCAGTCTGCATTGCTTTGAACTGGTATGATTTGTATCTCCAAATCATCATGCGCTTTTTCCAAAGCTTGCGATAAAATCACGACCTGCTTCATCGCCAAAGGCGAATTACGCGTTCCAATTCTGAGCACTTGTTTAGACATACTTCCTTTGTAAGCACTTTACAGATGATTGAAAAGATGAAATATCTGTGCCTTATGAAAGTCTTGGGTATAGAAACGTCTTGTGATGAAACCGCCGCCGCAATTGTGAGCGATGACGGCACTATTCTGTCCAATGTTGTCCTCAGTCAATGGGAAGAGCAGAAGGGTTTTGGCGGTGTTGTTCCTGAAATAGCGTCACGCGCACATTTAAACCACTTAGACAATGTTATCAAAGTCGCAATGGAAGAAGCTGACATAGGCTACAGCGATTTAAACGGCGTTGCCGCCACCTGTGGTCCTGGCTTAATTGGTGGCGTTATGATTGGCATGATGGCGGGTAAAACCGTTGCCGCCGCCCATAAGCTCCCTTTTATGGCGATAAACCACCTTGAAGCACACGCCCTTACACCGCGGCTTACCGATAAGGTTGAGTTTCCTTATCTCATACTCCTTGTATCTGGCGGTCACACTCAGTTGTTAATAGCTCATGATGTTGGGCAATACAGCAGAATTGGCACCACAATTGATGATGCTCTTGGCGAATGTTTCGATAAATCCGCCAAATTAATGGGGCTACAACAGCCTGGCGGTCCAAATTTAGAGAAAATGGCACTTAACTGCCAAAACCCAGCAGAAGCTATTAAGCGTTTCCCTCTACCAATCCCACTAAAAGGTCGCGAGGGCTGTGATTTCTCATTCTCAGGGCTTAAAACCGCTGTTCGTAACCATATTGAGAAATTACCTGAGGGCGACCTAAACCCTGATGATATTGCTGATTTAGCGCATGCCTTCCAAATTACTGTTGGAAAAGTCATTGAAGACCGTTCTAAACATGCCATAGAGCTGTTTTTCAATAAGTATCCCCAAATGGAAAAACCGCCTGCATTCATTGTCTGTGGCGGAGTTGCGGCAAATAAACATGTCTGTAAAACGCTACAAGACTTGACGAATCACTCAAATATGGATTTTATTGCCCCACCAGTGAAATTATGCTCCGATAATGGAGCCATGATTGCCTGGGCAGGCATAGAAAGATTACAACGAGATATGGTAGATTCACTTGATTTTGCAGCAAGACCTCGTTGGCCATTAGATCCAAATGCAGCAAAACGCCCTGGTGGCGGTGTAAAAGCTTAAACGCGTTTACAAAAACAAATATCAATTAATTAAAGGTGTGAAATGAATAAAATAGGTGTAATTGGTGCAGGTGCTTGGGGAACAGCTTTAGCACAATCCATGGCAAATTCAGGCAAGAACGTCATGATGTGGGCGCGTGAAGAAGAAGTCGTGACATCAATTAATGAACGCCATGAAAACTCATTATACCTTCCAAAAATTCGCTTAAACGAAATGATGAAAGCCACTGGCGATTTTGATGACATCAAAGACTGTGACATTTACCTACTCACAACGCCAGCACAGCACATCCGTAAAACCTTAGAAGCAATGAAAGATATCTTATCTGATGGTAAGCCTTACTTAATTTGTTCCAAAGGTATCGAACTTGAAAGCGGGAAACTTTTATCAGAAGTAGCTGAAGAAACTCTACCTGGTAGCAATTATGGTTTCTTATCAGGTCCTACTTTCGCATCAGAAATTGCAAAGGGTCTTCCTTGCGCTGTCACAATCGCTTTTCCAAAAAAGAAAATAGGACAAGATCTTGTAAATCAAATTGGCTCTCGTACCCTACGCACTTACTTAACAGACGATTTAATTGGCACACAAATTGGTGG
>JAMASZ010000010.1 GCA_023301585.1 Alphaproteobacteria bacterium
AAAAAATCAGATTTTATAATTTTAAATCAATTTAAGTTATCTAATAAATTCATAGAAGTTATCACCATCATCATCACGGCGCATGTTTTTAACAACGATACGGAACGCCCTAACATTACGCGCCCACTCGTAAAAATCTTCGGAGCGTGCGGGCGTTAGAAGCGTCAGGACATAATAATAATCCTCCCCTTCAATAATACTTACCCAAAACTCGAAGTTAATCATCTGCGGAATAGTTGGAACCATTTGGTAAGCTTCTGTTGACCCATATGTCATATCTTCATGATATTCAAATTTAACTTTTTCTATCAGTCTTTCTATGGCGTAATTATCGACAGCAAACTTATCTCTGTAAAAGGCTAAAGCATGTTTACGTGATTCAGTCACTTCTTTGTTACTCAGGTAAATGTTTATACGCCCATCAAGTAAGCCTTCTTTTTTGCTACGCTGAAGTCGTGCCTTCATACGATCAATTGTTTTGACCGTATCCGCCTTCATACTCCATGAAACAGGATAATCGAAATATGACTGCCCCAAGAAACCAAAAGTTTCTAAACGCTCAATACCTTGGCTTTCAATGTTTTTCAATTTGAACGAATGAATAACTTGCGCTTGCATTACCTTCTCTTCAGTAAACAATTTTTGCGTTGTGTAATAACGCGCAATTATAACACGAGGACCATTGATAATAGCAGAAACACGTACGATGTAAGTGGTATCTGCTTCAACTTCAACGTAGATTGCTTCAATCTTATTGTCTTTTTCTTCACTAATGCCTTCTAGAGATTTTCCTTCGCTCACCATGAAATTAATGAACCAATCCCTTACCCCTACCTCATAATCAATAGAAACAGCTTCCAAAGTAAAATAGCTTCTTTGGTGTTCTTTAGGTGGTCCGATGTAACTAGAAACAATTCCCAAAACTCTGTTATTAGGCTTACCTGTCGCCTCTAATTTTTTCTCGAAAGGGCGTGTATTGATTTCCCATGCTTTCGGAATACGTATTGAGTAGGCGAGAGATTTATCACCAAAAGGTACCTCTTCAATCAATTGTGTTAGCTCATTAAATTTTTCCTTAGGCATCCAATCAATTGGACTAAGCGGTTTAACATGCGTTAAATCAATCCCTACGGCGAAAGCAACACTACAAATAGTGACAAGAAACGTGCCTAATACAGCACCCAAGGTTAACGATGTTTTTCTACGCTTAATCATAAATATATTCATTCCTAACGATATCTAATCTTTGATTATATCACTTCAAAAACTATTTTTTAAATATGCCCTTGTAAGTTATACGGATTAAATCTGTTTATCCTTTGTTTTTAGCGGTTTTCAAAGCAAGTTTAATTCGTTAATAAGAAGCATAACATATAAATTTGTTCAAAAAATTACAAATAAAGGCGACAATGTAACATGTCTGATCTGTTTAAAAATTCAAAGGCAGCTCCAAAAGAATCATACGGTGCAGATGATATCGAGGTTTTAGAAGGTTTAGAACCCGTTAGAAAACGTCCTGGTATGTACATTGGCGGCACAGACGAACGCGCCCTACACCACCTTGTCGGTGAAATTTTAGATAACTCAATGGATGAAGCTGTTGCTGGACATGCTAGCCGTATTGAGATGTCCTTACATACAGATGGCTCTGTCAGTATATCTGATAATGGGCGTGGTATTCCTGTTGGTGAACACCCTAAATACCCTGGTAAGTCGGCTTTAGAGGTTATTTTAACCACCCTTCACTCTGGCGGTAAGTTCAGCGGTAAAGCCTATGAAACCTCTGGTGGTCTGCACGGAGTTGGTATTTCTGTTGTTAATGCACTGTCTGATTCTATGTGGGTTGAAGTTGCGCGCGATAAGCAGCTATATAAACAATCCTTCAGCCGTGGTCTTACCGTTGGTAAATTAGAAGAATTAGGTCCCGTTCATAATCGACGCGGAACAACCGTAAACTTCCACCCAGACCCAGAAATTTTTGGTAAGAAAGCAAAACTAAAGCCATCTTGGTTATTCCAAATGGCACGTTCCAAAGCCTATCTTTTCCGTGGTGTTGAAATCAGATGGTCCTGTGATGCGGAATTAATCCCAGAAGATTCAAAAGTAAAAGCAGAAGAAACATTCCATTTCCCCAATGGTTTATTGGACTTTCTTAATACAACACTTAAAGATAGAAACACTATCACGTCCAAAGCATTCTCTGGACAAACCAACCTTCCTGACGACTCGGGCAAAGTTGAATTTGCGATTAGCTGGCCAGTACATGGTGACGGCTTTATTCATTCTTACTGCAATACCATTCCAACACCACAAGGCGGAAGCCATGAGCAAGGGCTACGTTCCGCCTTAACGCGCGGACTAAAAGCCTATGGTGAAATGATTGGTAACAAGAAAACTGGCATTATAACCGCCGAAGACATCTTCGGTGGCGCAGCTATTCTATTATCAGTCTTTATTCGTGAGCCACAATTCCAAGGTCAGACCAAAGATAAGTTAGCCTCACCAGCTGCAATCAAATGGGTAGATTCTGCGGTGAAGGATTATTTCGACCACTGGCTTACATCCGACCCTGCGACAAGTAAACTACTCTTAGAGAGCATCATTGAAAAAGCTGAAGAGCGTCAACGAAAGCGCGATGAAAAAGCAACAGCCAGAAAATCTGCAACTCGTAAACTTCGTCTACCAGGTAAACTGGCAGATTGTAGCCGCAAGAACTCTGACGATACGGAGCTATTCATCGTTGAGGGAGATAGTGCGGGTGGCTCTGCTAAGCAAGGTCGCTTCCGTGAAACACAAGCCATTCTCCCCCTACGCGGTAAGATTTTAAACGTGGTTAGCGCCACAAAAGAAAAAATCCGCAACAACTTAGAAATTCAAGACCTCACCCTTGCCCTCGGTTGCGGAACAGGTAAAGACTTTGATGCGTCAAAACTTCGCTATGAACGCGTTATCATCATGACAGATGCGGATGTTGACGGCGCACACATTGCCGCCCTTCTCGTAACGTTCTTCTATACGCAAATGCGTCCGTTAATTGAAGAAGGTCACCTATACATTGCCCGCCCCCCTCTTTACCGCCTTGTTAGTGGTAACCTGAGCGAGTATGCACAAGATGACGAACACAAAGACAAACTGATGGAAACAGTCTTCAAAGGTAAGAAGAAAGTTGATGTCAGTCGCTTTAAAGGTTTGGGTGAAATGCCTGCCGCACAGCTAAAAGAAACAACAATGAATCCTAAAAGCCGTGTAATGCTTCGTGTAACCCTTCCTGAAGCGCGTAACATTGTTGGCTTCGATGAATTTGAAGAAGAAAACGTCGGGGAAAATCAATCTGGTGACAGCTTGGCTGAAATTGATGATTTAGTTGATCGCTTAATGGGCAAAAATGCTGAAGCACGGTTTAACTTCATCCAAGACAACGCAGAATTTGTTCAAGACTTAGACATCTAAGGTTACTCATGAAGAAACCTTTTATAATTGGAAACATCATAATTTTCATTTTGCTGGTAAGCTTTATATTCTTACCAGGTCGCATTGAGTCCCAATTCGAATCTCAAATGCAAGAACTGGGATTTAAACACGCCGATATTGGGCGCGTTTCCTTAGGGTTCAAAAACATTACCTTGACCGATATAAAACTGAATAAAGATGGCTCACATACAATTGCGAAAATGAAAGCTAAAGGATTCTGGCCTACTTATATTTTCACAAAAAAAATTCAATCTCTTGAAATTTCGAAACTTGAGATAAATACAAGAATTAAAAAGCCTTCTCCTTTATTTTTTCTAAAAAACAAAATCAATGTTGCGACATTACACAATCTACCTATTGATAAAATATCAATTAAGAATGCTTTGCTAAATGTTGAAACCAATCGCGGAATTATTCCATTTAAAAGTGACGGTATAATTATTCAAGATGGTGACAACAAGAATATTACTTTTAACTTAAATGCTAGCTCGCAGCTTTTAACAATGAGCAGTAATTGGGAATCTGTTTTGCAACCCAATAATATCATGCAAGTTGAAGCAAAAATAACAGAAGCAAAAATGAATATGAAGCCTGTTAAGGTTAACAGGGCTGCAGGCTGGATTTCTTACAACAATAAAAATGGTCACGTCTTCTCTGGGCA
>JAMASZ010000011.1 GCA_023301585.1 Alphaproteobacteria bacterium
TATTTTCGAGACTTTTTCTTCGGAAAAGTCTAAAGAGAGTATTGCTTGTATTGCCTGAACCTTTGCTACATGAAACATGGATCGGTCGTTTCACGTATGAAAACTACCTACCCATGTGTTCGAGGAGCAGAAGATTCGTTTTTAAAGTGAATCTTGCTGGTGTTCTTCTTGTACGTAGGGTATAAAAGGTCTTCGTTTTGAGCTCCTGCTGGATTTCTTTGTTTTCTTGAAGCGTAGCGTAGCAGGAGAAGATCTTTTTCCCTAGTCTTGCCTATGTCCAACTTTTTACAGATCCGTAGTTAGAGAATAGCCAAGGCTGAGGAGAAGGAGCTTGTACATTAATTCTTGTAAGGTATAAGCGGAAGCGTAAAGCTTGTTTGAGGGCACGTATGAGAGTATAAAAAAAGAGTAAATATATAACATGATTTGACGTTGTAATATCGTAACACACTGTTGTTTTCTGTAAGTGCACTGTAGGTGGTACTAGATCTTGTAGACAGAAGCACTGAGTTAGTGGGATGTTGGTTTAGCCTTTGGTAACTACACATGAGAATATCATCACTAAGTATCCCTTAAAATCTAGTACTGTATTTTTACTATTTACACTTGTTTGTCTTCTTTTTTTTGTGTGGCCGAAGCCGTTTTTGTTTCTCTGTTATGGGTGCATAAATGCCTTTGAAAAAAAGTTTGAGCACATGTCGTCTTCTTTTCTTCGGCAGTAGCCGCGTTGTCGGTCGAGCAGTTGCCGTAGGTGCTGCCCGCGACGTTCGCGGACCTCTACGGCGTGTTGGGCGAGGAGTTCTAGGGCGCGAGGTGTAGCACGGGCTTGGAGCTGGGCTTGTCCTCCGTCGTGTCCTCAGCCACGGTGGGGAGCTGTCGTTCGACGAGGTTGTCCTCGTAGACGTTGAAGTTGCGCTCCTCTTTCTTGATGTTGCCGGGGTGAATGTCTCTAGCGTGGGCTGCGAGACTCTGGTTGATGCTGTGCTCCTGGTTGTTGATCTCCGCATTGGTACGAGCGACCACGTCTTCTGCGAGGTTGCGGGAGATGTCCTGGAGTCGTTTGGCATATTTCAGCCCGTCTTCCCCCTGGTCGTCTAGCCAGTGGTGGAAGGCTTTGGACATGGCTTCCTTCCAGCTGAACATGCGTGGAGAGTCCGGGTAGTGGGCGTGCAAGGTGCGGGCGCCGTCTTGTTCCTCTTGGAAGATGATCTCGAGTTTATCCTTAAACTGGCGGATGGCGTCAATGCGTACTCCATCATATTGAGAGCGAGAGAGCATGTTGAGGGCCGGAGAGGGGTGCTCGTCCATGTACCTGGGCCGTTTGGCGATGGGCGTGTGAGCTTCGGATTGGTCCCAAGATGGAGAGCGAGCTGGTGAACGGATGAGTTCAGGAAGACTTGTTGGTGTGGAGCTTCTGGGCGTGTGCCTTCCTTTTCTTAACCGGAGGCGGGTAAGAAGTTTCGGAAGTAGAAGCAGGGCCAGGTGGAGGAGGCCGGCTGTCAGAAGTCCGGCCAGGGCTGCCGATAGGAGACAGGAGGGCTGGCATGTTGTATCCGTCGTTGAGAACCTGTTCCGAAATTCGTTTCGTACTGAGGTCTTGAGGTTGTCCAGCTCGGAGATCATGGCTGCCCGGTTCATCTGGGTCTGGACCGAAGATTTCGTCCATTCTGGCTTCCACTCGTCCAGAGTGCCGACGTTGATCTCCAGGTGAGGTGGAGGGAGGTGGTTGTCCCCGGTGGACAACTGGTACAGGTCGGAGGTCGCCGTGCAGCTGTGGTTGAGGTGCAGGAGTGACGTCCCTTGGAGGCTTACGATGCTCGCTTGGGTTGGGCAGGTCACTGTGTAGAGCACCGGCTGCGGGTGGATCACGATGAAGCTTGTCTGGTTTAGCTGGTAGACCGCGTCCGTGGGGAGGATGGGCGACATCGGGCAAGCCTTGTGGACCTGGTTGGAGCGGCGTTGGAACAGTGCCGTGAGGCAGGTTGACTTCCCGGACCTGAGTCGAGGGCGGCTGTTTGGGCAGCGCCACCCTGTGTTGACTTTGGTGCAGTCGTGCAGCAGGTTGTGGTCCAAGATCTGGAAGAGGGAGCGGTCGGGGTTGACTGCTAGAAGTTTGTCCTCGCTGTGGATCATCCAGCTCTGGTTGTTGAACTGGAGGGGTAGGTGCAGGTGTGAAAAGAGCTGCCAGGAGTTCTCCGAGTTCATGGTATTTACAGCCACAGGGATGAGGACAGTGACCGTGGTGCCGTTGCTGAGCAGCGCGAGGGGCGACCTGAACAGAGACGTGTAGTCCGAGTCGAGGAGTTTGTACCTGCGGTTGGCTGCCAGCGTCTGGAGCTTGGTCCAGCTCTCCTTGAGCTTGGCCACGGGGATGAGGTTGGTGGGAAGACGTAGAGCTAGGAGTGCTTGCAGGGCGCGGAGCCGCTGCTGTACCCGGGTCGTGACGGTGTTCACTGCTGCGATCGTGTGTTCCAGGCGCTCCACCCTGGTCAGGTCCTTGAGGCCGGCTTTCACCGCCTTTTTGAGGACTTTCAGGGCGTGTACGATGTCCTGGTCTGTCTTGAGTGCGTCTGTCACGGTGAGCATCATGTTGTTCCTCTTGGCGGTCTCGTCGTTCAGGGCGGCTTTGATACTCGTAGTCTGAGCGCTGTTCCACACGCCCAGTGCGCCCGACAGAAGGGCTGCGCCGGTCGCGGCTGCGACGACGAGCTGCCTTGTAGTCCGATTTGTACCGGGTTGCGCTTGGAGGAGGAGTAGCGTGTCTTGTAGCTCTTGTTGCAGAGGAATAGTAGTCCCTTCGAGGAGGTGGAGGAGATTTGGGTCGGTCCCGTTTGCGATCAGCATCCGCAGATGTGCGTTGAGGGACGTTAGTACGAGTGAGTCCGCCATCGGATTCACTACTACTAGCAGGTGTGCCGTCCGCACCTGATCCTCCATCGTCCCGAGCAGCTTGAAGGCGGTCAGGTTGGCCTCCTGGGAGAGCTCGAATGGGGATGCGGCGCATCCTTGTACTGCCCAGAGGACGAGTAGCCTCAAGCCAGGCGACATAGGTGGGCGGCGGGCGGCGGTGGAGCCGGGCGGCGTAGGCGGGGTAGCTCCTCTTGATGTTGTCCCAGTTTGTAGGTGTGACCATTGGCGAGGAGTCCGGAGGAGAGGCTGGTGGTGGAGGTGTTGTCCAAGTTGCACCTGAGCTGTTGGAAGCTCAAGTGTGAAGATTGATGAGAGATAGTCGGCCTTTTATACTTAAATCCGCGAGTGCTTGAGCGGTGAAAGCAGGCGGACGGCGTTTTTCTTGGCGTCGGCACGAGTGATCCGTTTATTGTGCTGATTTTGCATTTTAATTGATTGGTGGCAAGAAAGGGTATCATCTTCAGTTTCGTCTTGGAATGAGGGCTGGCCGGAGAGTTTGTTTTGGAATTGAATTGCCCGTTCGTTGAGCTGCTCATCGCTCGCCGTGTTTTCAAAACAAAAGCCAGCCTCGCAGTTGCGTTGTGCGTGAAAAAAAGTCTCCGCGGGAATGACTAGTTCCCCGTCTGCCTCGTTCGAGCGGTCGATTTCTGACGCCCTTGAGTCAAAGAGAGTTTTTCTTTCTTCTTCGTTGAGATGTTTAATTTTCTCCACGTGCACAAGAAGTTTCTTGGAACGGGGTCCAGCGCGGAGCTCGTAGTTGAGCGGACTGAACTTCTCCGTGATTGTGAATGGCCCCTGCCAGTGTTTAAAAAACTTAGGGTTGACATTTTGGGGCGTAGCTGAGGAGTAGAATAGGACTCGGTCGCCGACGTCGAAGGAGCGCTCCTTAGCTTTGCGGTTGTAGTACTCCTCCCTGATGTTGCGAGCTTTCCATTGTTCCCGATGGACGCGTTTGTAGGTTTCGGAAAACGTTTTGAAGAGAGCCGGTGAGTACTCGGAGGAGTACAGTGGTTGAGGATGTTCCAGGTTAAAAAATGGTAGCCTGGGGTCGTGTAGATAAGTCAGAAAAAATGGACTTTCTAGCGTTGATTGATGGACGTGGCAGTTGTAGCACAATTGGAGCATGGGGAGCTGCGCCTCCCACTCCAAGGTCTTGTCATTGTCCAGCATGGCCGTCAAGTACTTCTTTAAGCTGCGGTTGAACGATTCCGCTGAAGAGTTGGATGCTGGGTGGTAAGGGCTTGTAGTTTTGTGGTCGACCCCCAGTAGTGCGCAGAGGTGGTTGAAGGTCTCGTTTGAAAACTCCTTCCCGTTGTCTGTGACGATCTGTATGGGGACGCTGTAGCGGCAGATCCACTTTTCAAAGATGGCGGTTGCCACAGTTTGTGCTGATTTGTCCGGCAGGGCTGCCAGTTCGACTGTTTTTGTAAATGCGTCCGTCATGACGCAGATGAACTTGTTCCCGTGTGGAGACACGTGTTTGAGGGGCCCGAAGAGGTCGATGTGGATCCTCTCGTTGGCGCCGTCGCAGATGGGTAAGCTGTGTAGTGGGAACGGAGGAGGTTTTTTGTCAGTGCGAGTTTGGCAGCGGGGGCATTTTTTGATGAAGTCGGCCACAAAGGTAGAGATGCCGGGCCAGTAGTATGCCTGCTGTATGCGGTTTAAGGTGCGGTGTAGTCCACCGTGGCCTCCATGCCACGTGCTGTGTGCCGCGTTGGTGATGGTCTCCCGTAGGGCCTCGGGCAGTAGCACTGCCCATTGTGTTCGGAAGCCTTCTCTGCGTAGCCAGTAGTAAACGATGTTGTCGATGATGGAACAGTTTTTGGCCGTGCGTTCAATCCTCTTTTTGTATCCTTCACTGTGTTCAGGAATTTGATGGTGCCTCAAAAAGGCGTAGACGTCTGCGCAGAACGGATCTTTGGCTTGGGCCTGGGCTAGGGAGCCGCTGGAGTCGGAGAGGACGTCGACCGGGTTGCGTGAGAGTGCGTCCGCGACCGTGTTGGACTCGCCTGGCTTGTATTTGATCTCGAAGTCGTGAGCCAGGAGTTGTTGTTGCAACCTGTTGAGTGTCCGTTTATGGATGGTGGACAAGGTTGTGAGGGGCTTGTGGTCAGTCCACAGTGTGAAGTGGCGTCCTGAGAGGTAGACGTGGAAGTAGTCGATAGCCCATTCCGCGGCGGCCAACTCCAGGAGGTAGGCGCTGTAGTTTTTCTCGAAAGATTTGAGGCCGCGGGAGGCGTATGCGATGACCTTTTCCGTGTTGTCGACCACCTGGGTGAGAACTGCGCCGAGCCCGCCAGGGTTGTCAGCGTCGCCCTGGGCAGCGTCAGTGGTGAGATGCCATTCCCCGTGTTTGGCTGGGTGTTGAACCACTGGATTGAGACAGAGGGCGTTTTTGAGGTACTCAAACCCTGCAAGGCTGTCTGGTGGTAGTGGCCCTTTTGTGTACCCACTTGCAGCTGCTGTCAACTTGGACAGGTGGGCTGCGTGCATGGCGTAGTTGGGGACCAAGAAGCGGAAGTAGCCGGCGAGGCCGAGAAACTGTTTGATTTTCTTCTTGGTGTCTGGGGCTGGAAATTCTCGGACCGCTTTGAGTTTGTCCGTGCCGGGGCCGACCCCGGTGCCCGAGAGTGTGTAGCCCAGATATTGCAGCGTGTCCGCGCCGAAGATGGATTTCTTCGGGTTGAGTTTGAGGTTGAATTTGCGGAGCCTGAGGAAGACCTGTTCGAGTAGGTCTAGTTGTTCTGGATGCGTCTTGGAGTGAGCCAGAAGGTCGTCAATGTATGCGATGACGCCTTGTAGACCTCGTACCACATGATCAATTAGTCTGGCGAAGCTGGCGGGAGAGCCCTGCAGGCCCATAGGTGTCACCGTCCACTGGTAACGGGCTCCGCCTGGTACTGTGAAGGCCGTGTATTGGCGACTCTCCTCCTCGAGAGTTTGTTGCCAGAAGCCGGAGGTCAGGTCGATGGCGCTGAAGACCGTGGAGTTGTTGGTGCCGACCATGTCGATGCAGTCTCTGATCTCGCGGATGATGTACCTGTCCGGAACGGAGGCCAGGTTGAGACGTCTGAAGTCTAGGACCACCCTTTTTGATTTATCTGGTTTCGGAACCAGGAAGAGAGGGCTGTTGTAGCAGGATCTGCTGATCTCGATGGCGCCCTGAGCTAAGAGCTCGTCGACCCAGGAGGTGATGAGATCTCGGTGTGCGTGTGCCAGCGGGAATTGCTTGACGTGCACGGGCTCCTTGTCTTTGAGTCGGATGGTGTGCTGGATGACGTCCGTTCTGCCCAGGTCAAACTTGGACTTGCTGAAGACGTCGTGGAAGCGGAGACAGAGTTCTGTGTAGGCGTCGCGCTCGGAGGAGGGGCACCTGAGGTTGAGCTTCTCAAGGAAGTCGGCTTTCTCCGTGGGGGTGAGGTGTGGGGCCGGGCCGGTGTCTGGCTCAGCGGGATCCTCTTTGATGTGGCCCATGGAGGAGGTGATGAGAGATATGATCTCGTCGTCTGAAGCCGGAAGTGGAGATTGGTCCTCGCAGTGTTGCAGCTGAGCGATGGGTATATCTGGCCTGACCAAGATATTGTGCTCGCTGGTGTTTGCCAAGATGGCAAGGACTGACCCGTCGGGCTGGATCTCTTGGATGCCTTCCCAAGCAAAGGGTAGTTTGTAGGTCGAAGCGATGACCGCGATGACGCCTGGTTTGTATTTCTTGTTGACTCCTTTCAGGTAGAGCCGCTTCTTGAGCACCGTTTTCGGTGGTATAACAGTTGCCTGAGATACGTGTAGTGAAGCTGCGCCGGGGTCAAAGTTTGGAGGGAGATTGATGTGATTACCCTCGATGGTCATGTTCATCTCGCTGATCATGTCGTAGCCGATAATCATTTTGTTCGCGCCGAGCCCTCTGATGATGTAGCAGGGCCGTGTCACTGTGACTCCCAGAAGAGTTAGTGGTAGATAGTATCGTCCGGTGACCGCCAGCTGTGTGCCCGAGGCCCCTGCCAAGGACAGCTTGGGCGGTGTTGGAGCTTCTCGGAGGCTGCCCAAGTCGGACAAGCCCAAGAAGGTTTGCTCCTCCAGGCAGGTGGTGGAGGCGCCCGTGTCGACCAGGCTCTGGACGACGTTGTTGTGCCCGATCTGGACGTTGATGTGCGGGCGGATGTCTCCGGGGACGATGTCGAGTGGTGCGCGGATATGATTTCGGTGGGTCCCGGCTGGGCCCACCGCAGCTAGTTTCCCTGGTTGGTAGGAGTGTCAGGGAGTGATGCCAGTGGGTCGAAGTAAGAGTCAGTGGCCTCCGAGGGTGCTGCATTTTGATCCATCGGAGCCAGGGCGGCGATCTGGGCCGCGTCGCGTCTACACTCATGGGTGTAGTGTTTGCCCCACTGTTTGCATTTAGCACAAAACATTGGCCTTTTGCGTTGTTGAATTTTGAAGAGGCGCGGAGAGGAGCGGGAGGCTTGGCCACCCCGCTGCTGCTGTCCGCCGCCGTTGCCGGAAGATTGCTTTTTGGAACCTGCCCCCGTGGACTTTTTCCACGAGTTGTAGGCAGCAATTTCGGCCTTGGAGCTCCCCTCGATGGAGCTGATGCCGAGTGCGCTCTCCCGAAGAAGGTTGTTCTCTGCGCCCTCGGCCAGGTCAAGCATGGTGACCCCCTTGCCCGCTGAGATTTCTCTCAAGCGGGGACGGACCCGGTCCGCGATCTGGGGTTTGAGACCGTTGAGGAAGTGGATATCTCGGATGCGGACTTCCACGAAGTCCACGATACCCAGTCTGATGTAGAAGTCCCTGGAGCCGTCGTCGTTGAGGACGCCGTCTGCGTCGGTGGTCGGGGCCTGGATGACGTACTGCTTCGCTTGGAAGTAGTCTTGGACCAGGACGTTGCATTCGGAGACCACTCGGAGCCAGAAGCTGCGGACACGTTCGTCGCGTTTCTGGCGGAGGCCACCCAGCGTGGCGGCCTGCTCGGAGGAGACCTTGTCCGTGTCGAAGGTGGTGAGAAACGCCTTGCGGAACTCGTCTTTGTTGGACAAGGTGTTGCATGTGCCCAGGTCCTTGCGGAACCTGAGGTTGGTGATCCAGGTCTCTGCCTCCTTGGTAAGGGCGTTGGAAGCAGATTCGATGTATTTGACGTCGTCGTAGCCAAATTGTGCCGCGATGGAGTCCACCTTCTGTAGCCAGAGGGCGGCGCTGCGGTCGTCGGAGAGCCCTGAGAACGAGGGGATCTTAGTCTCCGTGACTGTGCTCTTAGGTCGGACGGCCAGAGAGTCTTGGAGAGCCTTCATGGTTGCCTCAGCCGCGACGAGTCGCTCTGCCTGAGCATTGATCTCGGTTTCCCGGGCGTCCCATTGGGCCCGGGTGATGACGTCGTCTTCGTCGCCGGCCATGTTGTTGGCGTCTTGGTTGAAGGGCCTTAGTTGCGGGTGTACCTGGTGAGGAGGTGGAGCTTCAGCTGAAGCCCGTTGAGAATTCAGGGTTGTCCGCGGCATCCACGATGGGCACGGAAGGGATGTGCGTCAGGTGTCGTGGTGCAAAAAGATATAATCTTTTCTTCCTCTATATATAGAAACACTGCTCAATAAGCAAGCGCCGAGGGTAAGGTCCGATGGCAGGCACGTGGGGCACAGTAGGCGTGTGCGTGGTGTTGTGCTGCGCAGGAAAGTGCTTACTTTCCTCTTCCTCTCCAAAACACTGCTCCACAAGCAAGTGCCGAGGGTAGATGATGATTTGAAGTGTAGAAAAATCGATACCGTGATTGTTTCTCTTCCTCTTATGTGCTGCTGCAATAGCCGGCACTGAGGGGAACCTACAGAAGGGAGGAAAAAAGAGTCGTCTCTGTCGGATTTTCCTCTTTTTCTTCCACCGCCCAAGGCAGGTGAAAGAAGTTGTCGTGATGTGTAGAAAAACGGCCTCAGAATGTTTTTCTCTTCCCTGTGCAGCTGCTAGAGCTCGCACCGGGGCAGAAGTGGCGTAGTAATCGCGCCTCCGAGTGAGCGGTCCTCGGAGGGAGGGAGGGAGGAAGGAGGCAGCAGCTCAAAGTCTGCACAGCTGTGTCGTTGTTTTCCTCCAGAGTAGAAGGCAGCGCGCCCAAAGCGCTTGCTGCTGTTTGGTAGCGTAGGAGTAGTTTAAGTTGAAGCGAATAGGTTCGTTTCCACTCCGCTAATCACCATTGTCGTGCAGATGAATAGAGAAGATAATATCGACGGTGTACGTAATGAAGTGAGGCCGGAAGGTCGATCGGAAGTAAAGGACAACAAGGGATGTTATCAGTAGAGAGGTCAGAATGAACCTAAAGTATATTTCATAGTGTGCAGCTTTTATAGGTAGGACTTATTAAGCGAAATACTATAGTCAGCAATTGGCATGAGAGAGACATTGTATGAGTGCGTGTCACTGAGGAATGTCGAGGACTGCTGATTGGGGTCACGAAGTGTTTGTAGCATAAGTGAGAAAGGGGGGAATGTACGTTCACCACACAGTGTTTTGCTTTATTATGTAGTGTTTTGCTTTTTTGTGTAGTGTTTTGCTTTTTTATGTAGT
>JAMASZ010000012.1 GCA_023301585.1 Alphaproteobacteria bacterium
CACACTTCGAGGAACGGTTGACTTTACTGGAACGGCGACGGGTCCAAGAGGTGGCGTTATTGGGATTGTCACCGGGGATGAAGACCACTCGGTATCACATGTGCGAAACCTAGCAACTATTCTCAACGGAATCCATTCCGCGGACCAACCCGCCGGGGGAATAATTGGATGCTGGATAAGCGGGATTGGATCTATCGACAATGTTTTGAATGCAATGCACGGCGACATTTCGAGTACGATGGGGGGCGGGGGTATATTTGGTTGGATACAGAATAGTCGAACCACCAACAACCCATTTAAACACAGTAACATCGTCAACGCCATGACTGGGAATATTCTCGGTGGTTATAGATCAGGAGGCATTGTGGGTAGAATTACTCTTAGCAGCAGCGGGCAAACATCTCTTATACTCACTGGAATGATGAATTACATGAATGGTGCAATAGAAGATGGTGGTGGCGTAGTTGGAGATTTCGCTTGCACAGTGACAGGTACAGCGTTTTCGTATGAGATCAAAAATTCGATTGTCGCCATGAATGGTCGTGCCAAGAAGGCCGTAGTTAGCTATGAAGGTCAAAAGCCTTTCAACACGGTCGATGTTGTTATCAACACTGACTTCGGCATGACTTTCACTACCAACGACTCTATCGCCTCTACAAGTGTGGGCGAAGGATTTTTGGAGTTTCCCATGTTTCCCGAGTTGCCTTACGTAGACTTGACCGGCACGGATGAAAAGGGCAATGTGTATGATTGGGACTTTGTGTACGCGAACGTGGGAGGGAAGGAAAAGTACTCGGCGTACACCCACGCCAGCATTCACACCGGAAACATGTCCGCACCCTTCTTTACGGACTTCGGGGAGGTGAGTGGGCGGCACCTGGCTTTGGCCAACGTTCAAACGGGGGAGCTGTTTACGGACGGTGCAATCACCCCTGTGACAACGGACGCCACCACTGTACTGGAGTATTCCCTGAGTACCATAGAGACGAAAGTCAGCCCGATCGCCGTCACGACCACCGTTATCCCCGTCGCGGGGGCGGTGGACCTGAAGCTAACGTATCAGGCGCCGGGCGGGGTAGAGAAGACGGCGTTCACCGGTTTTTTGGGTGGTGTAAAGAGCATAGACTCTCTGGATTCCGAGACGCAGTACACGCTCAGACTGTACGCGGACATGGGCACGGGTGCCGGATACGAGTTCCGTGAGGCTTCCATCGCGTCGACTCCTGCTAACACGGCCGAAAATTACCGGGCCGAAGACTTCGTGGAGGACGGCGAGATCCGATTGGATCGCCTCAGCGCGGCTGCCAAGGCGCGCATTTCGTCCGTCATTAACGAGCTGTTTAACACCGGTGACAAGACAAGGGTCAGCGTGCCGAGCCGCGGAAAAAGGTATGCCAGCGCCATGTTTGTGAACATAGGGGGAACGCATGACATTAAAGACGTGGAAGCTTTGCTCGTGCCCTTCGATGTAGACGCTGGATCCGCTCAGGCGGTTAACCTTCGGCTGTCGAACGACTCGATCGCGGCAGTGCTCTTCGACGAGTCGGCCAACACTGTTTCGGTAGAGTCGTCCGTGTACACCCCCGGTGATTATTTTATAATCGATGGACTGAAGTGCACTGTAATTGAAGCTATTTAGAAAAGCACAAAGCCTAATGAAAAATTTCAGATCTTAACACAATTAACTCTCAATCTCTACAAATGAGAGTGTGTTACATCACGCTTGCCCTAAACGTATTTTTTAACATGAAATATGTTGTCTACTGTTATCAAAATGAATCAAGATAACCAGAATAAAGTGATAGACCACACTCTACCTATGCGAGAAACACCGGATGGTATTGCGGAGATCATAGCTCCGTTTGTGAGAGGTCGGAGGGATGCTACTTGGTTGGCGAACGCAAACAGGGGTATCAGAAACCGAGTCGGCTGTACACAGAACTGCCCCAACGGACAATTTTGTTACCCTGCCGGCGGAGAAGGTTGCACGCCGATCGGCGGAAGGCGGCCCGGTCAAGATCACTGTTGTCAAACTTCGATTTTGCAAGATGTGCAATTCCTGACCACTGTCGATCGTATGAAGAATACAGCTGTTCATGACCCTGGGAACAGGGGACCAGCTTCCGACGGATACAGGCGCAACTTTTTTGATCTCGTTGGTGTCCTTACACAGGGTGTGCAGCTAACAGGTCCTAGGTTCTATTGGATGGACATAGACACGGACGACGGGTCGTATAAGAGATTCCCCGTGCTAAATTTGAGAATGCAGGGCGCGTTGCAGTATGGCAATCTGTCGGATGACACACAAGGCAGGCTCATTCAGCTAGGATCCAGCCTTTTCCAGAGGATGAAAATAGCGATAAGAGAATACGGAATCCCCCTCGAGAGCGATAGCCCCATTCGGCAGAAACCTGGTATGTTCTTCACGATAAGTTGTATAAGATCATCTGCTATCCCTGAGTGTATCACTAGCGTCGCAAGAAACATTCGCGTTGAATGCCGCCACGGGTTCCTCGGCCTCATTTTGCCCACGGAGAGGCATTTGTTTCGTATGTTGAGGTCGGCATTGCTTTACACCATAACCCGAGTCAACGCCGTGCTCAACCTCAGCTACGACGGGGAAGGCACTGAAGATTTCAGTCCAGTCGTCGACGCCTGTCGGGAGAGCGAATTTCACGGGAGAATCATCGCCCATATCCTTCCAAACACATCTGTTCAAGAAGGTGTGTTTCATGGAATATCGTTTAGCATCAGTGGTGACGGATATCCGGCAGACGACGACGAACCGGACATGTTTTCGCTCATGTTCGGGCGCACATTGATCATCGAGCGATAAAAGCGAACGAGGATTCGCCTCTTCCGAGGGCTCGACAGAACAATTGTCCCGCACAACCCTAGTAAACCCTGTTACGGTGTAGAATGTGTTGTAAAACGGGCATTTTTTGAGCGTTTTCGCCTGAAATTTACCACTTTCAGGCCGATTTCCCTCACTAATCCCTTCAATTCCTTGATTATCGCTGGTTAGGGGGTAAAATGTGTAGTAAAACGGGCGTTTTTTGGGCGTTTTTGGTTGAAATTGACCATTTATGGCCCGACAAATCTTGAACTTCCCTTAGAAGTGACTTGTAGGCGGTAAGTGAGGGGTAAGTAAGGGTGGTTTTGCGGTGGTTTCTCTACCGACT
>JAMASZ010000013.1 GCA_023301585.1 Alphaproteobacteria bacterium
GGCGGTAATGGTAACGACGACTTACGAGGTGGCATAGGTTCTGACCTGATATTAGGCGGAACGGGTACTGATTTAATTTACGGCAATCAAGGCGATGACATTATTTATGCAGGAGGTTGGAACGACACTATTTTTGGTGACGGTCATTGGAATGCTTCTTATGGAGGTAACGACACAATTTACGGTGAGGCTGGAAATGACCGCGTTAATGCACGTGCGGGTGATGACTTCGTAGATGGCGGATCTGGTCACGACACTTTATATGGTCACGAAGGCAGCGACGTTATTATTGGTGGATCTGGCGGAGATTTTATCTTTGGCGACTTTAAGAATGAAACTGCATCAGATAGCGATGATGAACTTCATGGTGGTTTAGGTGTTGATAATATCACTGGCGGTGGTGGAGACGACTTAATTTTTGGCGATGAGCAAAATGACTTGTTAAAAGGTGGTAGCGGCAATGATACTATCGAAGGCGGAACAGGCGCAGACAGACTTGAAGGTGGCAGTGGAAACGACCTCCTTCTTGGTGGTGGGCACTCTGATGTTATTTTTGGTGGCACCGGTGATGATATAATCAATGGTGGCGCTGACTACGATAGGTTATTTGGCGAAGACGGTGATGACATACTACAGGGCAGCATTGGGCAAGATGAATTAACAGGCGGCAATGGTGCAGATCAATTTGTATTTTCTGACATTAATGACTACCCGTCTGGCACTTTCAATAAAATCACAGACTTCAATCGTACCGATGGTGATTTCATGGAAATTTCAGGATTACTCACTCAGTATAACCCAGTAACAGATGCAATTTCCGATTTCGTCGATGTGGTTGATAACGGAGTACATACATTTGTTCAAGTTGATACAAGCGGGCAAGGAAATCTTGAAAATGTCGTTAAGGTTAATAACTTTACAGGACACAACCAAACAATTAGCGACATGATTGCAGATGGTACAATCGTAATTTAACTTAAATTTATTAAGGGTACAAAACATTGTACCCTTAATTTTTTATCCTATGGATTTACTGGTGACCATGCAGGGTCTGATCCATCTTTTGGTGTAGGCAGTAAGCGTTCGTTATACCCAGTTAAATCAATCGTATATAACTTAGCTGAACGCCCTCGCCCACCATTGGTGGTACGTTCTTTAAAGTAAGTAAGCACACGACCATTTGGTGACCAACTTGGACCCTCAACGTGATACGCTTTCGTAATTAAACGCTCCCCAGAACCATCAGGACGAATGACCCCAATATAGAACTGACCTTTAAGCATTTTTGTAAAGGCAATCATATCACCGCGCGGTGACCAAACTGGATTGGCGTAGCGTCCCTTACTAAATGTTATACGCTTAACATTCCCACCATTGGCACTCATAGTATAAAGCTGCTGTGAGCCACCACGGTTTGATTCAAAAACAATCTTACTACCGTCAGGCGCATATGATGGAGAAGTATCAATTGCCGCACTATCCGTTAATTTTTTAGACTTTCGGCTTCTTAAATCCAGCTCATAAATATCACTGTTACCGTTTTTCGACATGCTCATAATAACACTATTACCATCTGGTGCGAAACGTGGCGCGAATGTCATACCTGGGAAATTACCCAAAACTTCCTGACGCCCTGAATCAATGTTGTATAAATACACGCGTGGCTTACCACCCTTATAGGACATATATGTGATTTCTTGCGCTGTTGGTGAAAAACGTGGTGTTAAAACCAATTGCCCAGGTGGTGTTAAATAACGGTGGTTTTTACCATCTTGATCCATAATCGCTAAACGCTTAATACGTTTGTTCGGCGCACCACTCTCAGAGATATAAACAACGCGTGTGTCAAAATATCCGTTCTCACCTGTGATACGTTTATAAATTTCATCAGAAATAATATGTGCAATACGACGCCAATTTTGGTCAGTCGTCATATACGCCATGCCAGATAATTGCTGTTGAGAAAACACATCCCATAAACGAAATTCAACACGGGTACGACCATCTGCCGCGCGCGTTACATTACCAGAAACAAGTGCCTGAGCATTAATCGCACGCCACTCACCAAAACGGGGCTTATCATTAAAAATTGAATCTGGCGTTTGAATAAAGCTATTTGAATTTAGCGGGTCAAATAACCCTGAACTTTCTAAATTACGCGCAATGATATTTGGAATTTCCTTGCTTAACTTAACTTGATCAGGTGCATCAGCATGAAAAGAGCTAACCGCAATTGGTAGTGCTTCAAGTTTACCGCTCGTAATATCAACTTTTAATTGTGCTTGCGCAGGCGCAATAGCAACAACCATTAAGAAAAGAGTAAGTATAATTTTTTTCATCGTTTTTTCCTATTTAGAAAATTTAATTAAAGCATTTCTGCTGGGTTAACGTTAAATTCAATTTCTTTCCACACATCATAATAATTAGAGTACTCTTTTGAAATGTTTAGTACCTTACAATCTTGATGCTTGACCGCTTTAAGCACTTCATCAGTAATAGCACGATAAAAGCTATCGTTAGAATAGCGCAATTGATCTTGAATACGAACATTTTTTATAGTTCTATCAGAATTAACAGCTATTATAATAACTATAGAAATATTATGAAGTGGTTGCTTTATTCCAGCTCTTAAGCAACTTGAAATTTGTTTGTCGAGATCACGAATCAAATTGTCAAATTGAAAGTTAGTTAAACCAGTTGATTCAACACCTTCAAGTGATTGCTCTCTTCCATTATTCTTTAAAACATCTTGCAAAGTTTCATATCGAGAATTATCAGCCTTTTTCACCTCCTTAACACAAGCAGAAAAAATCAACAAACATGGTAAAAGCAGAAAATATTTCATTTAAAGCATTTCTGCTGGGTCAAAGTTAAATTCGATTTCTTTCCACTCATCGTAAAACTTAGAATAATCATCTGGAATATCAAGCACTTTGCAATCTGGATGATAAACCGCTCTACGCGCTGCATCAGCTGCTGCACGATAAAAACTATCACTAGAATTGCGCAATTGGTCTTGAACACGAACATTTTTTACAATTCGATCAGGATTAACAGTGATTAAAAGCACAACGGCTATTTTCTCTGCCTCTCGTGCGCCGGCAACAACCCCCCAACAACCAGCAAATTGCATACGTAACCGCGAAATCAACGCATCAGCTTGTGTCATAGTCAACTTTTCAGCTAACACAGCATCAGGCGCCTGTTTTTCCTCTGCTGGCTTATCATCATCGTTCTCACCATTTGAAACATCTTCATCTTGAAGATTCTTCAACAATGAATCTAACGGATCTTCTTCAGGTGTTGCCGCCGCTTCCTTTTTCTTCGGTGTTTCTTTCTTCTTCTCAGGCTCCTTTACCTTCTCCAGTTTTTTATCAGGTGGCGGAGGTGTTTTAGGTTTAGGCTTCACCGTATCTTCATTAACTTCCACTTTTTTTAATGGGTCAATTTTAGGAGGTTCCTTTGATTCAACTTTAGGCGGCGCCTTGATTTTCTTTTCGTCCTTTGGTGCTTCCTCAACTGTCGGTTTTTTTGGACGCTTCGGCGCAGGTTTCTTATCGGTTGTCGTGATATCAGCAATATCAACAAGCTCAACCATGATTGGTTTTGGGGGCTCCCTATCCTTTTGGATATAAGGCAAGCCAACCATGCCCGCAATCACCACGACAAAATGCAAGCCAAAGGATAACAACAATGCCATTTGCATCATTGGTGGAATATCCCATTTTTTGAATAGAGAGGTCATGATATTAAAAATCAAACTCCAAGAAGTTTTAAGAAAGAACTATTTTGACGATGGCGTACTGTTAGAAATCAACGCCACTTTTCGAAACCCTGCACCATTGACTGTACCTAACACACCCATTACTTCACCGTAATCTAAGCTTTTATCCGCACGGATATAAATCCTATGATCAGGATTATTTTTTGTTTGTGCACCCAAAATACGCACCAATGCACCAGGTTTCACTTTAGTTTCACCTAAATAAATTTGTCCTGATTTAGTGATATTAATTTCAAGCGGTTTGTTATCTTCATCACTCAACGCCTTAGCTTCTGAATCTGGTAAGTCAATCTCGACACCCGCTGATAGCAATGGTGCCGCGACCATAAACACCACCAATAAAACCATCATCACATCGACAAAAGGCGTAACATTAATTTCTGCCATAGGACGATAACTTTGACGCCCAGTGGCGTTACGTGACGATCCGCCGTTTAGTTGTCCGCCCATTTTTTACACTGCTTTCTTTTTTTTTGATTTTACCGGCTTGTCTTGCGTCTCAAGGTGACGTGACAAAATAGCCGTAAATTCAGTAACAAACGCATCTAATCGACCACCATAACGCCCCAATCGGTTGCTATAGCCGTTATAAGCAATAACTGCTGGGATAGCCGCAACCAAACCAAGCGCTGTCGCGAATAATGCTTCAGCAATACCTGGCGCTACAACCGCCAAGCTTGTATTGTTACTTTGAGCAATCGCTGTAAAACTATTCATAATCCCCCAAACAGTTCCGAACAATCCAATAAATGGCGCGGTCGATCCAACAGTCGCTAAGAATGTCATTCCGCGCTCTAACTTATTCATCTCACGACTAATCGCAACATTCATTGCCCGCTCAACGCGTTGACGAAGCGATGCCTGCAACTCTTCTTTATCTGGCATACCGTTACTAAGGGTGTTTTGCCATTCTTCCAT
>JAMASZ010000014.1 GCA_023301585.1 Alphaproteobacteria bacterium
ATTGTGGATCAAGCGGATGATGTTTATTTACATAACATCTCCGGTGTGGGGGATGCTGGTATTGATCCAGTGACAGGACTGGAAGACACTAGAAGTTCCGTGATCGCCCTTGTAAATACAGGTGACGGTCGTGGGATACAGTTAGATAACCTAACAGCTAATAACATTGAAAACCTTGCGGATGTTAATGGTAGTCAGCAGATTACAATAAATAATCCTAGAGGTACTATGATGAGTGGTGCCACCATCTGGTATTCAGACGCCACCCGTGGCCTCTATATTAATAACCTCCAGTTTAATTGGCATACACTAGGACGTGGTATTAACAATGCTATCGGTGGTAAGGGACAAACAAACAGTGCTCGTAAAGAGCATGTATATATAAAAGGTGGATTACTCCAAGGTCGTCCGGGAGTCTCTCACGATTCTGAGATACAGAATGGTGCGTCAGGAGATTTGATCGCTATCCGCGATACTTCTAATTGGGCTATTGATGGCACAACTATCCTCGATAGTGGGGAGTACAGTGCAGATGGTGTACATGGGTCATCTGGTGGTCGTATAACTAATTGCTACATGGCACGAGCCAACGTATGCCACATAACTGTAGGTTCTTTCACAGACGGGACCGGCACACAGTCTCCTACTTTAGATACTATAGTTGGAGGAAATATACTTGAGGATGCAGGCCTTAACCACGACGGTACTTTAGACTCGGCAACTATTCCAGCGATACGGGTATACAATACAGATAGAACATCTATCCTACCTAACCACATTAAGAATGCGGCTATTGGAATAGGGTACAGGGATGCGCTTAATACAGTAGCACACGATCAGACTATGATTAATGTGGATACAGTAAAAACCGCGATTGGTACGAATAGTTTTAAACTTCCTCAAGGGGCTTCGTTTGGTACAACATCAGAAAATAGATGGGAGGCAGGGTTTAGTGGAGCTGGTGCATTAGCGAATAACTTCCCACAGAGCAACGTATCACAAAATGCAGTGGTAGTGTCCACTGGAGTATACGATGTCACCTTCGATGTAGATACTGGTGCCGATGTATTAATGGCAGTACGGGCGATCTCTGCAACTCAAGAGAGAAAGTGTACTATATCAAGGATAGATGAGAAACTGTTTAGAGTGACGGTTACAGATTCATCGGGTGCGCCACGTAATACACAATTTCATATTGTTATTGAAGATAGTAAGCAGAGATTTGATGCTAGCCCTATGCAAGTCGATTGTGCCGGGGCGGAATTAGATAGTCCGTTATTTAATAGTAAGTTGCCGGATGAAACCACATCCTCTACGGGAGCGGTCATAGACCTGAGTAACTATACAGTACCTGCAGGAGTTTCTGCAAGAGCTCAGCAACGTCGATGGCTCGGTGAGTTAATAGCCACTGACGGGTCAGTAACAAAGGAATGGAGTACATCCCCATGAGTTTTCCAACATCAAATCCAATAGCTGCCGACACTCCACACCCTATTAATCCCTCAGCATTCGGAACTCGATTAATCGCTGAGGGTGTATGGGAATGGTTTCCAATTAACTCGGCCCCCGTGGAGGGGGTCACGGGTTCAACGGAGTCCGAACAAGTGGTGGCCCTACAAGAGAGTCTTAACACCCTATCTAACGAAGTAATTAGCCTGTCTAATCAGACACAGCAACTAGAGTCTGCTACGACTGTCTTGGAAGAATTAGTAGAAACAATCGGAGATCCCATATTCCGTATGGGGTCGCCCTATGTAGTACAGGCTCTCGATAGACACAACGTGGTAATTACCGATGGAGACATTTCTGTACCTGCCTTTGAAGTAGGTGAGGCGCCAGCTACAATCAATGTATACAACATGAACTCGGATGATAAGACAATCACCGGTACTAACTACACTGGGATAGACACTATTGAAGGTAACGGTGTAGCAGTATTCCTCATCACTGATGACGGAAGTGGTCCACAGACCGAGGGTGTTGGTGGTAGGGCATGATCCTCTTAGCGGTTATGTCACCTACTCCTACTCCTGTCATAGAACAGGAACGTCATACACTAACCTCCCACCTAGCTGGTGGGGAGCTGTTTGTAGGGGATACAATTACTTTTGAGTATGCCGACGGAGTGCCCTTAGACGGAGAGACTGTTGATGTGTTTGTCGGCACTGTCGATCAGGGGCCATCCACATCTTCAGGGGATTACGTACTAAACAATATCCCTTCTGATGCTACCTCCATCACACTGAACCAGTTAATTGGCGGAGTATTCACAGGGGTATCGACTACGATACCAATGGTATTTCCAGCATCAGAAGGGACGTTGATTGCTCACATGGGGCCATTCGGCCCTATAGTTAATGAAGGCAATTGGAGCCGTACAGCTTGGGCTAACGCTTGGGGAGTACCTGCATCGGATATCTTCTATACACAGGGAGACGATAGAGTATCTACTGTAGATATAAATGGCACCAGATGGCTTAGTGCTAAACACGCGGCACTGGACAGTGCATCGTCCGGTAATATACAGACTGCTCTAGGACTGACCAAAGGTCGTCATTATATCTTTGAACAAACGGTCATGCTGCCAGATCCATTTAGTTTTGGTGGGCCTAGCTTAGGTACACAGGCTATAAAGATGGGAGCAGGTATTGCTCAGGGCCGTGACAATAATGGACTGATACTTGGTGGAGGCAATATTGCATCTGATGCTTCTTCAGTACGGATGTACTCAAGGGGGGATGGCAGTAAACCATATACTTATCCTGAAGATCGTGAATCTGTACAACTAGGTGAAAACCCTGCTTTTGGAGATGAATACCCTAGAGGTGTAAACCGGTTTATGAATAATGGCCCTAAGTTAATACCGGGACAAGAACACAATATGAAGATTGAAGTATACCTCAACGATGTTGGACAATCAAACGGTTGGATGAAGCAGTGGCACGATGGTGTATTACACGTTGATGAACAGAATATGAGCTGGACTACAAGTAATGACCCACGTTGGGACACTGCATGGTTCGCCTCGTATCATGGTGGAAACGATAGTTTCAATCCCGCATTCGATGTCCGTATACTATACCGAGATCAGAAATACTATAGAGTTGCATAACATATGACTAAAGATGAGAGGAGGACACTATTAGAGAACGACCTATGGATGTACGCACAGTTTGTTCTCCCTCATTATTCATTTGGAGACATACACAAGGATGTGTTTCAACTCATAGGTGCCTCTAACAGACATGAAGTAAACCCAAACATACTGGCACTGATACCACGAGATCACTTGAAGAGTGTGATGGTAGCAGTGTACAGCTCATGGCGGGTAGCACGTAACCCAGCCTATACGATACTATATATCTCAGCGAATGAGGATCTAGGTAGACTACAGATGTCATTCATTCAAAACATCTTTCAAGGGAAGGAGTTCAGGGCACTATGGCCTGACCACTTCATACCAGAGGTAGGACGAAGGGACAAGTGGACTAGCTTATCTGTAAACACAGATCATCCTATTCGTATCGCTCGTAACATACGAGATGAGACTATCGCAGTCAAGACAGTCAAGGCAGATAAGACAGGCCGTCACCCCGATGAGATTATCTATGACGATCTGGTAGTACCTAACAATGCATACACTGAGCTGGGACGAGGAGAGGTACGTAAGGGTGCATCAGAGGCCGTCTCTCTGGCTAAGAGCAACGCTCTAATGACAGCAGTGGGTACAGTCTACCACCCCAAAGATCAATACGCCATATGGAAGGACAGCTCCTATCAGGAGTACACTGACGATGGAGAGTACATCGGAGAGAAGAACCTCTGGCATGTAATCGAACATCAGGTGGAAGATCAAGGTGACGGTACAGGTAACTACCTTTGGCCTAGAGTCTGGAACCCTGCTCTTAAAGAGTGGTTTGGTTGGGGTATACAGAGCATCAGTAAGAAGAAGGCGGAGTATATTAGTAATGGTGAGAGCACTCAGTTCTACGCTCAGTACTACATGGAAGCGAATGACCCTAGTAGTCATCGTCTCCGCTATGATTCATTTAACTACTTCAATCCGAAGCACCTCCTATTCAAGAGAGAGGAAGGCCATTGGGAATACAGTGGTAAGAAGCTCACCATCGGATGTTACATGGATGCAGCAACGACAGACGCAGGAAGTAGGAACGCTAAGAAAGCTGACTACACCGCTCTGGCAGTTGTGGGTATTGATACTGAAGGATTCTATTACGTTCTTCAGTTGGAACAATTCCAAACAGATAAACGTACTGTATACTATGACTGGGTAATCCAGCTATGGAAGAAGTGGGGCTTCAAGAGACTAGACATAGAACTAGAGAGTGCAGGTAAGATCATTGCTGAAGGGATGAAAGAGCAGCTTCGTAAGGATGGCTATTCTCTTATCGTAGAAGGTAGGCCAGCACCACGTGGTATCAGTAAGGCAGAGCGTCATGCTTCAATCACGATACCCCGCTATGAACAACAGGTAGTCCTACACAATAAAGGTGGGTGGACTACAGAGCTAGAGGAACAGCTCGTTAAGGAACGACCAGCTCACGATGATCTACTTGATGTAGTCACTATGGGTATCGAGCAGCTCAAGCAACCGTACAAGGCCCACTGGTCCTTCTCGGGAGAAGAGGATGGCGGTAGCGTTATCGCTGCACACAATAGATTTGGTGGGAGAAGATAATGGATGGTACTGGTAATGTACTAGATGCACAATGGATGCAAGTCAGAGACCATAAGGATCTCATTGCTTCTTACATAACAGAGCGCTGGACCCAGTTCTTCCACAGCGAGGAACGATCCAAGTGGAGAAAAGAGGCGAGAGAGGTACGTGACTTCCGGTACGCTACAGACACACGTAGCACCAGTAACAGTACCAACTCACTAAGCCACAGTACTCACCTACCTAAGATTACACAGGTAGCTGATACACTAGAGGCTCACTATTCGGATGCTATGTTCCCACACAGTCGGTGGCTACAGTTCATAGCTGGGGACCAGAAGGCCAACACTGATACTAACCGTAGGCTCATTGAGACCTACATCCACTCTCGTCATACTCTATCAGGGTATGAGAAAGAGATGGCCCTATTGATTAGGGACTGGGTAGATGAGGGCAACTGTTTTGTTGAGGTACTATGGAAGTCCAAGACAGCGGGTGATGACAATGGTATTCTACGTAAGGCGTTTGTAGGGCCACAGATACGGAGATTAGATCCTCGTAGGATAGCATTCAATACCAAAGCTAACTCCTTCCATGATAGCTGGAAGATAGTACAGTCTATTAAGACTAGGGGAGACATAGCACAGGACATACTCGATGAGTCACTGAGCGAGAAGTACCGTACTGTCCTCATGGAGGTGGAACAGTTCAGAGGCTACGCCAGTCAGTACAGCACTGATCTAGGTGAGTGGGGGGATGAGGAATACTCAGGCTTCGGTACTAACTCTAGCTACTTTGGAGATGGAGATGCTGTAGAGCTACTCACTTTCTATGGTAGTATCTATGACACAGACTCACAGGAGATGCACCTCAATAAGAAGATTGTTGTAGTGGATCGTAAGTGGGTACTGATGAACGAGAGTGTAGAGACATGGGACGGTAAGCCCCACATCTACCATAGTGCATGGAGAGAGAAACCAAACACACTCCTCGGTATGGGTCCGTTACAGAACCTAACCGGTATGCAGTATATGATTAACCACCTACAGAATACTAAGGCTGATGCCTTTGATAAGATGGTTAGCCCGGATAGATTGTTCTCTAACATAGAGGATGCCAAAAGACAGATAGATGGTAGTACCCACTTCTATGCACATGATGGAGGTAAGGTAACTAACATCCTTCCCGATACTACTATACTTAACGCTGACTTCCAGCTCAATGAACTTGAGAGGAAGATGGAAGAGTATGCCGGGGTACCCCCTGAAGCTTTTGGCTTTAAGACTCCCGGTGAGCAGACTAAGTTTGAAGTATCAGAAAGAATCAACGGAGCAGCTAGACTGTTCCAGAATAGAATCAAGAAGTTTGAGAGAGAGGTGATCGAACCCTCTGTCAATGCTGAGCTTGAGTTAGCGAAGGTGCATCTCGATAATAACTTACAGGTGCTAGCCTCCCGACAGGAGGGTGATGTCTTTGAGACGATAACACCAGAGCTAATCAGGAACCAAGGTACACTCATGGCTAAGGGAGCACAGCACTACGCTCAACAGGCTAGGATGGTACAGGAACTCAGTAACTTCATGCAAGTGCTAGCGCAAGATCCAGAGGTGAGGATTCACTTCCCACCTAAGAAGATTGCTATGGCATTTAACTCACTACTCGGCGGGTTCCATCAGAAGGATGGTATCTACGAAGAGTACGGACGGTTGGTGGAGCAGGTCGAAGCCCAGCAATACCAACAAGCTGCTGCTAGCATGGTAGATCAAGCCAGCATAGCTCAGCAACAACTCGATGACCCCGAGGGCTTAGGCCCACAACAACCGTAAGGAGACTCTTACACCGTGACCAATTTTGCACAAGCAGCAGCAGACCAAGCAGCAGCAAATACCCCTCCTGCACAGGAGACGTTTCAAGAGGCAGCATCGACCCATGCTCCTACCCCTCAGATCGCTACTCCCCTAGACAATGGGGCTATTGTAGTTGGTGGTAAGATGTACCATCCAGAGGCAGCCGCGAAGAAGATAGAGAATGCTGACACGCATATCACTACCCTCGAACGGGAGAATGCCGAAAAGGACGCCACAACATTAAAGTTGTTGGAGAGAATTGAGGCGCTAGAAAAGGATCGAAATACTACAGATGCAATTGACAGGTTGGTAGCAGCACAGCCCATCGTACCAGCTACCCCAGCTCCAGAACCTCTTCCTACACAGGAGGTCAGTAAGGAGGAACTTGTACAGGCAGCAGTAGATTCGATTAAAGGTGAACAGGTAGCACAGAAGCAATCAGCTAACCTCGACGCCTGTATAGCAGAAGCACAGACTGCGTTTGGTGACGACTATGGTGTCAAAGTAGATGCCGCCGGAGCCAAGCATGGAATGAACTTCGATCAAATAATGGAGATGGCTCGTAATCAGCCGTCAGTATTCAAAGCTCTGTTTATACCAGAAGGTGCAGCAGCAGGCAAACCGGATACTACTCGGTCCTCAACTATTGGTGGGCTAGGTCAGGAAGGATTCGCTCCTCCTGCCAAACGAAAGTCCTACCTCAACATGAGTGCTAAAGAACGAAACGCAGAAATTACTCGGCGCATGAATGCGCTCTCTAACCCAGGATAATAACTAATGAAGACCTGTAATAGGTGTTTCAAAAGTAAGCCTACTGGGATGTTTTATAAGAGAGCAGTTTTGAAAGGCGGACATATGCTGCACTGCAAAGAGTGTTCAGAGAGTGACCAGAGGCTTATACGTTATCGTCTTGACGACAAGGCGTATGAAGCACTGCTACAATCTCAAGACTACTCCTGCGGTGTTTGTACTAAGCCACTCTCCGATGTAAAGAAAATTGCTATAGACCACTGCCATGAGACAGGGGACATAAGAGGAATCTTGTGCTCTCCTTGTAACGTAGCTATTGGTATGCTTGGAGATAATATCTCCGGGTTACAAAAGGCGATAAAGTACCTCAACTTAACGGAAACTTAATATTATGGCGGGTAATACAACCTCCAATACACAAGCACTACACCGACGTGATGTCTACTCTGACGTTATTCAAGACGAACTGACCGAGGGCTTTCTACCTGAAGGCCTAGCCCGTGATGTATCTGACTTCCCTGATGGCTCCAAGTTGCTCATCCCCACCTTTGGTGAGGTAGTAATCAAGGATGTCGTAGAAGATCAGGAGACTCCTGTTGATGCTATCGACACTGGCCGTATCGAGCTGGAGATCAGCGAGCACAAAGGTGCTGGTATCTCCATCACTGATGAGAACCGTGAGGATGGTTATTACATCCAACAGTTCGACAGTGCTGCTCCCGGCAAGATGCTTCATGGTCTCAAGGAAGTATATGAGACTGACCTGTTGATGACAGGTGAGGTAGGTCAGACACAAGGTGACGCTAACCAGATCAATGGTTTTGCTCATCGTTGGGTAGCCTCTGGTGCCAATGGTCAACTTGGTCTCTCCGATTTCTCTTACGCTAAGACAGCGTTCTTGAAAGCGAAGGCACCTGACATGGGTATCATCGCAATCGTAGATCCAATCTCCGAGCTGTCCTTGAACCGACTGTCTAACATTGCTAACGTATCTAACAACCCTCACTTCGAGGGCATTGTAGAGACTGGCTTTGCTAAGGGCATGAAGTTCATTAAGAACATCTTCGGTGTTGATGTCTACATGAGTAACCGCTTGCCACGTGTTGCCTCTGAGGTGATTGATACTACTGCTAACGCAGGTATCCCCGCCCCTGACGGTGAGACTGGTGTACAAACCGGCGCTAAGACAGCAACTGATGCCTACGCGATGCAGTTTATGATCGTCGCTGATGACATGACTACTCCGTACATGAGTGCATGGCGTCGAACTCCCTCGGTAACATACTTCCGAGATGAGCCACGAAGACGTGACATCTACTACGTCACAACTCGCTACGGTTTCGGTATGCAGCGTCCACAGACGTTGGCTACTTGCCTCGTATCTGCAACACAGTACTAATAGGAGCTTTAACTAATGACTCGTGACGGACAGAACGTCGTAATTACTGGTGGTGTCAAGGGCAACCTAGCCACTACCTCGTATGGTCCTCGTAAGACCAATAAGACTACCGCATCCTCTCGGCCTATGTCGACAGTGCGGCGAGAGCTGGTACTCCAGCTTGACGGAGATCAAAACCCTACGTTGGTGGCTGACTTCCGTAATCAGACTCTCACTAGTATCCCCAAAGGCTCTTTTGTCACTGACATGATTGCCTATAGTGAGACAGGTGCAACGATCTCGTTGTCCCTGACTGATGAAGACGGTAACGTATCACCCGCTAAAGCCCTCACACCTTCTGCAGGTGAGTGGGATGCAGACCGGGACTGTGATGTATCCTGCCTTGCCAACACTCAGGTGACTGGTACTATCTCTGCTGGTGGCACAGCAGTGGTACTGGTAGGCTATATGGCGACCGAAACTACGGGCGATAACGGTGTACTAGCGCGAGCTGGTGACACTCCAAGCGTAGACCTGTAAGTGACTGGGGGTCGAGAGGCCCCCTTTCTTTAGGAGGACATGATGCAGAAGACATTACTGGAGATAGTCCAGAGTACACTAGGTAGCATGGACTCTGATGCAGTTGATAGTATCGGGGACACTATTGAAAGTGAACAGATAGCTATTACCGCACAGGAGCAGTTCTATGAACTCGCTACCTACCAACGTGTCCCCCAGTTTGAGGAGCTTACACAGCTCATTGGACTGAGCGACAACACGCAGGCTACGGTTATGAAGATACCCGAGAATGCCACAGACATTAAGGATGTGAGGTACAGGCATACTGATAGTCAGGGCCGTACCACCTTCCGTAGTATATATTACCTTGATAAGGATGCCTTCCTTGATACTCAGCTTATGTTGAGAGTAGGGGACAGCAATGTAGGTGAGAACATCCTCGCTGACAATGTACGTATCCCTTATCGTAATGACTTAGGACCGACCTGTTGGACCACCTTCGATGATGAGCACCTCGTGTTCGACTCCATTGATACTATAGATCAACAAGATAATACGCTACACAATGACAGCTCACTGGTACTGGCCTATATCATACCTACCTTTCAGCTAAGAGATGACTTCATACCGGAGGTTCCGGCTAAGATGTTCTCTCAATACATGAATATGATAAAGGAAATCAATAGTTATGAGCAACGCCAAATCAGTAACGAAGTCCGCACCCGCCGCAGCGAAAGGCAAGGCCACCGCAACCGTCACTTCGGAAGTATCGCAGACGGTTCGGACGAGGGATTCACATCTGACTCAGGAATGGGCAGGTTCAGACGACCAAGTAGGTACAACAGGGGCGGACGTTTCCGATAAGATCCGATGTGGTCTCCCTGATAACAAGGGATTGAAGATTATTACAGTCCCCGGTGGCCTGTATAAGGTCAAGAACCTAGCCGGTGGTATCGCACCCGCCCCTATGGGAGGTATGCACTCTGAGCTGAGTAAACTACAGGGTAATGTTTTGAAGTACAATCAACAGGTGAAGTAATGGCAGTCACTCCGTATACCAAAGTATCTTCAGCCAGTATCGCTGGCCTAGTAACAGATGGGAATGCTTTGTTGTCTACGGACCAGAGCAACCTCGATGAGGCTAACTACGAACTACTACGAGACGGAACTCGTAGACGTAGGCGACCTATAGTACAGGAGACAGATGGTGCTACTACCTTCTTAGGCTCTAGCGCTAACTCTCTACGATCCAGCTACCTATGGCAGACCCCTGCTTTTAGAGATAACTACTCCATCCTATGTGAGGAGAACAACGGTGACATCCTCTTCTATGAGGTAGACCACGATAACCCAAGCTACATGCGTAGGAAGGAGGTCAGCAATGATCGTCTACGCTTAGAACTATGGGGGACAGGAGACTTTAACCGTGTCGATCACCCACAGGGTGAGATAGCCTGCACCTATACTGAGGGTAACGGCTCTCTTTATGTATTCAACTCCAGAGCAGGCACCATCAAGGTTGATCTACTCGATGATAATACCCTACGGATGTCCCCCATCAATACATGGGTCAGGGACTACCGAGGTGCTGCTGAGAGAGATCAGTTAGACTACCGTAGGCCACGGGTTGCGCCAATCAATACCTTTGCTGCTAGTAACCCATTCATAGACCCTGAAGAGGAGGTACTAATTACCTCTGAATTAGGAGCACAGAGAGCATACAACCTGTCCAACACAGGGTGGGATGCGAAAGCTATCTCTGAGTTTATGATACAATCAGATCAAGACTACACTGTGAGAGATGGGGCTAACCCCTACATCTCAGAGGGAGCACAGGTAGAGACGATCAGTACTAATCTCATCAGCTCCAACACTCACTACACTGTTGTACGTAAGGTCATTAACAACCCATCTCTCTGGCCTGCTGTTACAGATAAGTATCTAGCAGGTAGGCAGGTAGATGACAGGGGTATAGATCAGTTCTCTTTTCCTCAGCTGATACAGGCTAAGGACAGCACTAACCCACCCCCTATGGGTGCAAGGATTGGAGTAAGTGAGTTCAGCCCTGCGGGTTCTCTTTCTGGAGTGCCAGTAGAGCGTAAGAGCTCTACTGCAACCCTTGTTAGCGGAGATAACGTAAGCTTCGATGTGACGTTCAACAAGAGGCAACAGCATTATAGAGGCTTCCGAGCAGATAATATCTCATTTGTACATAGCCTAACATTTACCGTACAGAAGGATGGAAGAACATACCAAGGCGGCTTATCGGGAGCTTTACGTACTACCTTCATTAGCGATGACGGACTAACATCACGATTTTATCTACCAAATGGTAGGATGAGCGGGTACGCTAACATAGAGCTGAAGTCTCTATACATGCACCCCTCTCCTGAGTACTTCCCCGACAATGCACGGTTCGCTACTAACGCATATGACTATGCAGACACCAAAGCACGGCCCCTAGCTGGAGCTTTCTTTGCTGGTAGGTTGTGGCAGACCTCTGATGGACATAACAGACTGTACTACTCACAGGTTGTTGACGTTAGTACTTCTATAACAGATAACCCCGGACCTAATCTAGAGAGCCTATGCTTTGCGTATGCAGACCCTACCGATGGGGATGATAACTCTGTAGTGGCTACTGATGGAGGGTATGTTAATTCTAACGACAGCGGTACACACTATGGACTGGTTACACTCGGTGACAGCCTGCTCCTCTTGACAGATAGGGGCATATGGGCAATAAGGCCGGGAAGTGGTAATGCTTTCTCAGCGTCAGACTACCAGTATGTCAAGGTAGTAGGTGCTGAGGTACTAGGTAGCCAAGCATTTGTATCTACAGGGGATCAAGTCCATGTAGCTACAGATGAGGGGATTCTAGTACTATCAATGCAGAGCTCTAGCTTTGGAAATACCAGTGTACAGGTAGAAAGGGTATTAGATAATAGGTTAATGAACGCCTACGATGACATAGTAGACAAGTGGCCTAATCCTACAGCAGGGTATGATCCTGAGAGCCGTGTCGTTAGATGGTTGTTCCGACCTAAGCTGGATAACTACCCTGATGAGGGGCAGCCAGTACTATCCTACTCTATGTATCACAACTCGTGGTACAAGTATGTACTCGGAGCTGATAGTAGAGTCTTTGATATGGTAGTCCTGCCCTATGCAGCTAACACATCCACTTATAACAAGTTCCGATACCTAGTAGGCGGCCTCTCTAGTCCTACCTCTAATGTCTACCTTACAGGGTGGGGAGTGGAGGTGGAGTTTGGACCAGAAGGCACCGGGCTATGGGTCCAGAATGGTGTACGGACAGTGGAGCTATTCGCTGACTATAGGCCATTACCTGCTGATGTAAACAATGCACGGGAGTCTCCCAAGGCTTTCATGTTAACGAACCACATGCTCCCCGGAGAGGCTATCAAGTGGTCTCAGATCAACTACATCGTGGTACATAACCGCAATGTAACAGAGACATGGAGGGATGTAGGTAACAACATCATCCGACCTAGCGTAGATGGAGGCACCCTCCTATCAATACGGTGGGACTGGATGAACCAGAAGAGTACAGGTAAGTGGGCTGACCCATATCAGACATACCGTTATCGTAGATCGTATCTCCCAACAGGGATAACAGAAGATAATAAGTATGGAGAACCTGTACTGGTACACAAGATGAAGCTCAGAGGTAGGGGGAGAGAGTTTAGACTCTTCTTTGAATCTGATGGGCATAAAGACAGTCATATAGAAGGATGGGCATACCAAGGCTACATCCTAAACGAGGTATAGTATGGCATTTGGAGCAATATTATCTGGTATAGGTATCGTAAGCTCCCTACTTGGGGCTAATGAGAGCCGTAGGGCCAGTAACGCTGCGGAAGATGCAGAGGAATTGGCTGCTAAGAGGCAGGCAATCATTAACGTACAGAGTAGACGAGCTGCTGCCGCATCAATACGGAGGCAACAGGCTCAACAAAGGGCTGCATCCATAGCAACAGGACAGGGAGGAGGGTCAGCGGATAACGCTACCCGAAGCTCTGTAGCAGCACAAGGTATCGCTGCCCTAGCTACCCAGTCTCAACAGATTGAGCTAGGTGCAGATATCAATGAGCAGATCGCAAGGTCTAATGAGTACACCAATAGAGCAAGTAACTTCAATGCAGTCAGTTCACTGTCTTCACAGGTTGCTGGCTTAGCAGGTAGCGTGGGTGGTGGGGTTAGTGCAACCGTCCCCGGACTACCTGTCGCACCAGTATAACAAAGGATACATCATGTCACTCAACTCCCTAGTACAAGAAAGCATTAACAACCCTCCTGTAGATACTGATGTGATCGGTACTGAGGGAGCTGTAGTGGCAGATCCTTTAGCTCAAGCCCGTAGTGAGGCTTTCGTTAAGATGGCTGATACTACATATGACACCTCGGATGAAAGTCCGGGACGTAAGTATGCATTCGATGCTATCAATGCACAGAACGCTAAGGTACTACAGGGTAGATTGGCTGATGAAGCTCTGACTACTCGTAGGGCTGAAGCTAGTGCTATAGAACAACAGATCCTTGACTCCCCAATGACACCAGAGGCAGCCTTCGGTACCATACGTGACCTGAGAGCAGCACTGAGTGCAGGTACGGAGCCAGAGGATCTAGCAGTACAGGAACTATCAGCCCGTAACATGCAGGAAGCAGCTAGAGCTAATCAGGAAGACATTGCTCTGGTACAGGCAGTAGAGGATCAAGAGAAGTATAGCTCTGCTGCCATGTTGGAGAGCCTACGTGCTAAGATCGGACAGGAGTTTGATGCTACCATCCCCGGATTAGAGGATGCGTATGAGTTCATCACCTCTGGTATCCTGTTCCCCAAGAGCGGGGGCACTAACGTAGCAGGACTGATGGAAGATACCTTTGGTGTCAGCGTAGGGTTCCTTGAGCAGTTCGCTCCGGGGGATCGTATCGTAGAGCTACAGAAGGTATGGGGACAAATGACTGGGCCTCAGAGAGCCTCGGCTGTCAAGAGAGCACACGCATCTATCTCCAAGAGAGCAGGTATCCTATTCGATAATGAATCTGATGCTATGATTATGATGAATGCACTGGAGGCCATCGCTGGCCCTCGTGTACAGGCAGAGGCAGCTCGTGTAGCTGGGACTACTGGACAGTTCATCGACACTATTCTAACTCTTGCTGGTGCTGTGCCATTGAAAGCGCTGGGTAAGGGAGCTAAAGCAGGTAAGGACTTGGTTGTATCGGGAGAGAGGAGTTCTTCTTTCACTGGTGTAGCTAGGCCTATTCAAGAAGGTACTGATCTAGTATCTAATAACCTGCCTGTAACTAACAATCTCCCTGTTACTACTACCGATAAGGGTACAAACCTGATCCGTGGAGTTGAAGGAGAGCTAGTAGGCGAACAATTGCTGCTTACCCATCAAAAGAAGCAGCTCGGTGTGGACTCCTTAGAGGGCGAGTTTACCGACATCAGTGGGGTAGGTAGGGTAGAGGGCACAAAGGCTGCGAGAGGGGCTAAGATCACCCCTGATGAGGTATTAGGCGGTACACCCAAGCCAAGTATACTACCAGATGAGGTACTTCCTTCGCCACAGGCTGCATTAGAGGAGACAATTGAGCTCCGATCTGGTGCTAGTAAGGCAGGAAGAGACTCTATCGCACGACGTAAAGAGATGGCAGGTATACTACGTGGGTACCCACATACGGGTACACCAGCCTTCTCCCCAGCACAGGTATTGGACAACGTAGCACCTAAAGCATCTGGTCCTATCCTGTCTGATGCTGTAACAGATGCTACTGGTAACATAGCCCGAGGACTGGGAGCTACCAGAGCACAGGTAGTAGATGACACTATCGTACCTAATGTAGGTGGTGGCCCTATCCGTAGAGGAGCTACACTCTTAGGTTCTGACGTATCCAATCAGCTATCAGATGCAGGATCTAGTATCATCAACATGATGCACGACTCTAAACTATATACTGCTGCTGAGATAAAGAAAGTAGAAGAGAACCTAGGTAAGACGCTCGACAATCTGGTATCTGATGAGGTCACTCTGGTCAATAAGAGTGAGGCTTTCATAGATGCTGATGCTGGTAAAGTCTCAATGAACTACACTATCGGGGCTGGTGGGGGTAATACCTTTGCCACTGCTGCTGATGCTAGAGCATTCATTAGTCGCCTGCCGTCTGAGAAGCTGGATACCTTTGAGGTACTCAAGTTCGACAGTAAGCAGAACCAGTATGTACCTTACAAAGGACAGGCTGACCTCCGTGGTGACTACCTGTTGAGAGCTCGGTACACACACTCTCGTTCATCGGGAGCTAGTAAGGAGGATGTACTGCGCAATGATACAGTAAACAGATTAACTAACAATGTTGATACTTCTGTGTCTTACATCAAGCGTGTATCAGAAGGTATCTCTCGATTAGACATCCGACAGTCTCAGGTAGCAGGGGTCTTTAAGCAGATCCTAAAGCCGATGGAGGCGTTAAAGAGTAAGGCTGACCTAGACGACGTATGGGGTGTTCTGAAGTCTGCTGAGAGGCAGGCAGAGGACTACACACAGGGTCAGTTGACTCGTCAGATGGGTGGAGACATGAAGAAGGTCGCTGCTTATCGCTCAGTACGTAGATTCTATCAAGCCATCTATGAAGTACGTAACCAACAGTACCGTGATCTGCTCTCTAAGCGAGGGTTCCTCACTCATACACACCCTGACGGTACAAATGGGTGGGTTAAGCCAATCAAGGACTCCGATAGCGTAGTCACTGTATGGTGGGATGAGGCAGGTACAGTAGTAACTAAGCAGGAATTGCTAGATCAAGGTATCGAGCTAGATATACTGGAAGGATTCAAGCCTAGAAGGGCTGAGGTCAAAGACGGTATGTCTATGGAGACCCCTTATGTAGCAGTGAGAAAGGGTAAGGCTGATCTTCAACCACTCCCTTCTCAGGTATTATATAATAAGAAGACATATCTTGGTAGGCACATGCAAGCTAGGTATGTAGTGGAGGAGTTCGATAACGTAGTCGTTAACGGAAAGGTATCTCAGGTAGGTAGGGTGGTAGCAGTAGCTAATAACCCTGTCGATGCTAGTAAAGCAGCCCTGTTATCCCCTACTCGTAGGTCACGTCGAGCTATCGAGACTACAGAGACAGATGCTAGCTACCTAGCTCAAGAGTTGAACCAGATGCACGATCTTCAGATGCTTACCAATACCAAGCATCGTATGGATTTCGAGGCAATGGACGTAACACGTCAACATTCAGTCGTATCCCCCAGTGAATCACTGGATAGGGTACGTAACACCATGTCTAAGAACGTAGTCCTCAATGAGTGGACTGAGTACAACACTAACAAGTGGGTACAAACCTACGGCCATCTGTTCAGTCGTAAGGGATTCCCTTGGGGTGGAGAGATCAGCCTGAAGTCGGACTTAGCGACTGATCCTGAAGCTATACGTCAGTTGGCTAGGGCACGTAAGGTACGTGAAAGGATTCAATTGACCTCTGGGGTACATGATTTGCAGATAGGGGAGAGAATACAGCAGAAGCTACTGGGTACAGGAGAATGGTTGTCCCGAGCTGGTGCTAATGCGATAAAGAAAGGGGATGCTGGCCTCCTGCGGAGTATGCAGGTCAAGTCCATCAACACAGCAGCTCATATCTTTAGCTCAGCAGCAGATCATAACATCGTTAATAAGTCTAAGTCACTGGCTCACCTGTCCTTTATCGTAGCTAACCCTATACGTCAGCTTGTCATGCAGAGTACGTCTGCTTTGATGTACGCTGGCATACAACACGGGTCTAAGTACTTCGCTACAGGTCACGCAGCTAGGGATCTGGCTTACCTTGCAATGGCTAAGTCATACAAGGACATAGATGCAGGCGAGTTTGGTAAGATTGTAGACAAGTATGCCAAGGCAGCCGGTGTAGATAAGAAGACAGCAGAGAGGTTCTTCAAGGACTTCGAGGACTCTGGTACAATGGGGTCCGTAAGTGGACACCAGTTCCTTGAGCATGGCTTTAATGCAGGTGGCTCCTACCGTAATCATGCCGGTACCTATGGTACTGAGGATGCTCCCGGATTCTTGGGAAGAGTAGGTCACTCAATCAAAGGTGGAAGTCAGACAGCAATACGTTCTACTTCTAAGTATGGCTTTGAGGCAGGTGAAAAGGCTAATCGTATCAGTGCTTACCTAGCAGTACGTAATAAGCACCTTGTTAATGGTACTCTCGATCAGGTAGATGCTACTGATCTAGGCACTGAGGGACTCAGGGTGTCAGGTAACATGGGACAGTACAGTAAGGCAGCCTTTCAGTCTGGTGCCCTTGGTCTTCCCTTCCAGTTCATGTCTTACACTACACGAATGATACAGTACATGCTACCACAGACTAAGTGGACATCATGGGTTGCATCAGATGTGTTGTCAGGTAATGAGAAAGCAAAGATAGGACTGTGGCAAGCGGTGATGTTCGGTACTGGTGGGTTGGGAGTTGGGTCTATGTTTATAGACGGAGCCAAAGACGCAGGTATCGAGGTAGATCCACTGGTTCAGGAGGCTCTTGAGGAGGGATTGGCAGGGTTAGGTATAGAGGCAGTGATTGAGGCGTTAGCCGGTGGCGATGCCAACATCAATATCTCTGGAACTATGGGTCCACTGAGTGGATTGACTGGTGATCTTCAGGTTGTGTTCGGTAAGGCAGAGAGAGCAGCTACTCCGCTTGGTCTGGCTTACAAGGTCATAGCTGATATGGCTACAGGTGTACCACTAGGGTACGAAGACCTGACTGGTGCTAGTTCTGGTGCTGTTGGCAACCTCTTTGGTATCGCTAAGAACACCATGAACATCTGGTCTAACCCAGTACTGGGGACAGGTGAGAAGTTGGAGCTACAGGCTCGTGATCTAGCGATCATGTTACCTGCTGTCAACAATGTGCTACAGGCACGGATGATGGCTACCACTGGTGAGTACGTGAATAAGTATGGTACCCCTATTGCTCAGGTAACTATCGCTGAAGCCCTCTCACGAGGACTGATAGGTGTAGGTCCAGAGCAAGTCAAGGATGTATATGAACTTAACGCACAGCTAAGAGGTAAGAGGACTAGATTGCTTGATCCTTCACACAAGGAGCTTTCTACAAGCGGCAAGGACTTGGCAGGATTTACCTACAATGCTCTACGACAGCTAAGTAATGGTCAGATGTCTAAGGAAGAGGCGATGAACCGCATCGAGGCAGGTAATGCTGGTGTATTCATGGCTTATGAGGACCAGACTGACAAGGGTATAGTGCAAGCATCCATGCGTAAGGAGCTGATACGACTGGTAGGGAGTAAGGAGACGCTAGCAGATGAGTTGGTTAATCTTATGGCCTCAGACTTTGAACTTACCCATGAACTGGGTTGGGACAAGGTAGTCAGACACCTCGAGAAGGTAGGGCCAAGTGCCTATAAGGACTTCGTTATAGAGAATATACGTAAGTCACAAGAGAATGAGAGTGGTTCCAAGTTAACCTTTGAACCTGAACTTTAGGAAACAATATGTCGGATCTACAATCGTTCGGTAATGCAGTAGCTGTGGCTGAGACTGCTGCCCCTCGCAATCATGGGAGTAATTTCTCTCGTGTAGCGGGGGCAGTAAGTAATGGGCTGGGGGTGGTTAGTGATCTGGTAGAGAACAACCAGAAGCAAGCGACAGCAAGGGAGAAGGCTAGTAACGCAGCCAGTGTAGCTCAAGGGTTTAGAGACAACGAAGTATTTAAGAGGCGTGAGCCTCTCCGTGAGGCACTGGCCTCTGGTCAACTCAGTGCTAGTCAGGTAGCACAGTTTGGTGTGGATGAGGCTAGCTCTCTGGCTGCTCTGGATCAGGCAGCAGGGCAGGGCATGGGCCACTCAGTACGTAATGCACTGGAACGGTCAGTACGTTACCAGTTCGCTGCTATGAAGAACCCCGGAGCTGCTAAGGAATTGGCAGCAGCCTATGGTATCGGTAATAGTAGTGAAGGACAGGATACTTTAGATGCTATCGAGGCTATCGAGAGAGATAGGCTCAAGGCTGATGCTAACCAAGTACGTGAGTTGGCTGCTAATGAGGGGTATCAGGAGTTCTTAGGTAAGGGGGATGAGGAGGTCATAGAGATGTGGCTTGATTCTCCTGCATCACAGCGTGAGAGGCAGATCAAGCAGTCACAGCGTAGTGCCTTGTCTCAAGAGAGCTCCATTGAGGAGAGGGCAATCCCTGCGTCTAGGGCTATGTCCCTAGAGATGAGTAAGATAGGTAATACTATCAACTCTATTGCTAATAACTACGAGGCAGCTCGTGGCAACAGTAACACAGGTAGCACAGGAGGTGTAGCGCTAGCTGACCAGCTCAACCTATGGGCTGAGGACACTATTGCTGGTATCTCCCGTACCTACAAGGACTTCCCTAAGTTGGTCGAAGCCTACTCTACTGGTGTACGTAGGTCAGTAGAGGATAGACTGACAGCTAGGAAGTCAGGGCTGGAGCAGAGCAGGCTGGAGCACAATGTACAGGTGATGCAGCCATTGGCTGAAGAGTCTCAACGGCTACAGATTGTACGTACTGCCTTCGATAACCAACGTAACCCTATCCGTGCAGTGGAGGATGCCGCTCAGCTTAGCATCAACATGTCAAGAGAGATGCGCACCATTGCAGGGCTACAGGATGAGATACTTAATCAGTCTCCTGCTGAACAATCTCCCTCTATGATAGCATACCTACAGGGAGAGGGTAATGCACAGGCTCTAGCCCAGTACAAGGTAGCCTCTGAGATGGGTGTAGCGGGACTTAATATGTTATTGGACCCAGCATCAGGGGCACAGAAGAAAGCTGCTGATACGGCAGCTACTACGCTAGGATACATCAGTAGGACAGGGGGTGTGGCTGCTAATGAAGCAGCAACTAAACAAGTAGTAGCTGATCTAGCTACCGCACACCAATACAATGTATCTCTATCTCCATCTAAGGCAGCAGTGATAGAGGAGGCAGTAGGCAAACTAGCAGATGACCCTCGATTCATTGAGATGGCAAAGGATTCACCTGCTGTACGTCCGTTACTGGCACCGTATGCAGCATCGGTTAAGTCTGAGATAATACAGAAAATGCAGGATAGTCTCGATATAGCTACTACGACTAAGGTTAATGCAATCGGGAACCCTAACCTCCCCGGCTCACGAGAGACTCGTATCTCACTATGGAGAAAGATGGGGCAGTACATGGTATTGGATAAGAAAGGAACCGATGCGGTGGGTGTACCGCAGTACAAGCTAGTGAATAACATCACTGAAGCACTAAGTACTGAGGATATCGCTGACCAACAAGCTGCTCTTGATGAGCACAACCAGTATGTGCAACGTACCTCTCAACCTAGTCGGTATAAGCTATTGAAGAACCTAACAGGTGCTACTAGTATCTCTGCTGCTGTTACTTCCGTGGTAGAATCAAGTGATGGTATCGCACTAGAGAGCCTGTCTCCTACTAGAGAGATAGCTGACAGAAATAAAGAAGCTATTGCTAGAGATGAAGCTCCAGTAGCTACCAACCGTAACGAATTCAGGAGTAACTAATGGAATCATTCTCACAGATAGCAAGTAATAAAGAAAAGGACCGGCTCAAATTTAAGAAGTCTAGCTTCAAGGACAGTACCCCTAAGAGTGGCACTCGTGCCATTGGGGGTGCATCTCCTGTAGCGGCAGCCTCTCTCAAACAGATCGAGGATCTAACAGAGGCGGTAGGTAATGCAGGGAGTGGGGGGTTAACGCTTAGTGAGCGTCTTGAGGGGATTGAGGCCAAGTCTAACGCAGCAACAGGCAACATCAATGCCCTAGATACAGCAACCTCAGCTATCGGTATGCAGGCTGACAGTATTGCTACGTCCTTGCAGGCGTTGACTCAAGAGGTGGCTGGTAAGGCCGTCGCTGAGCATGAGCACATGGGTACGTACCTTACCCAAGCACAGGTGACATCCCTTATCGTCAGCCTCTTGGAGAACAACGGTATCACAGAGCCGCCTGCTGTAGGTTCTCCTACTATTGCAGTAGGGCAGTACGGTAGAGACTTCAGCTATACCCCAGCATGGGGGGATGACTTCTCTAACGAGAATGCTGAGACCTTGTTCAACCGTTGGCACCCTGACCAGATGGTAGAAGGGCTACATCAGGCAGGTAACAACGGGGAGCCTAACTGGAGGTGGTCAGCTAACTACTCTAAGCCCACTGAGACTGCCTTCGTTACAGACAATGCACTACACATGAGGGCACATGTAGAGAACCGGCCTAACCCTTTCCGTAAGGCGTACCAGTGGAGGGGACAGACCATGAATCCTCAAGATTATTGGATCTATCTGTCCTTCCTCACCACATGGGCACGTAAGTATGACAATGCTAGCGATGGGTTCATTACTGACCCTGATGCACCTGACCGTACATGGGGTCCGGGGTCTGCCTTTGAGTGGACTATCAACCTTGAAGAGATGAGGACACAGGCTTGCCGTATCTCCCTGTACCTACTCCCTGCCTATGAGAATGACTCAAACTCCTACGATCCTAATGGAACTAATGGAGTCGAGGTAGATATCACTGAGATCGAGGCACTCAATGGCCTAGAGAATGTATCACAAAGTAAGGTCATCTCTGGACGAGCAGCAGGTAACACACCTAATGGTTCGGTCCGTGTATCTGACCTTATAAGCGGTATTAACCTACCGACTGGAGACCATAAGTTCACCCTGTTGTGGGCTAAGGACAAGCTGGTATGGTACGTCAATGGTATTGAGATACAGAGAGACGAAGACCCTCGACGTATTCCTCAGACTCCACACTATATTGCCATGAGTCGTGAAGCTAACAGCGGTATCAAGCCACAACGTAACGATGGTGTATTGTTTGACACTAGTGACGCATACTCTGATGGTAGCCTACAGATGCCACCCGATGTAGGTATCTTTGCTCGCCCTGTCTACCTTGAGATTGACACACTACATAACGATACCTCAATGATAAAAGATTTCCAGTCTTACTCCTTTGTAGATAACTCTACTGCTGGTATAGGGCTTGGAGACGACACATCAGGTATCTCACCGTCTATTACTAGTGGTAATCCAGAAGCTGACTTCGCAGCAGGCCGTGCCCATACATTCACATGGGATGCTAATGGCCGTACTGTCTCAGACTGGTGCTTAGAGGTAGGCAGTACACGTGGTGGTACTGAGTTGACTGCTGTGTTTATCAATGGTGATAACAGGTCAGCCTTGGTAGGACTAGGAGACCCATACACTGGCCCTGTTAATGCAAGGCTATGGTTCCGTGCTAGTGCTAACTCAGTATGGCACTGGAGAGACTATGGCTTTGATAGTGGGCTACAGCCGTACCGTGTAGGCACAACAGGTAAGATACGTGCAACTGCACCACCTAATACATTTGTAGGTTCAACACCTACGGTGGTAGCAGGGGTAAGTTCAGGTAGGGATGGTAAGTTTGCAGATAGTGTGGATTATACGGGGGGGGTGGTACCTAGTGACTACAGTATGGGATTTACTGGCCCTAACATAGGTATGGTTGGAGAGGCATCACCAGACTACAGTCTGAATGGCCCTGCTCTGAGGCAGGCATTGCCTAATCCTCCGGGGCTGACGTATCAGCAGTACCCTAACGTACAGGGTGAGTTCCTCTGGCCTTCTCCAGCGGAGGGGTTTGATCCAGCCATAGATAAGTATGAGCTGGCAATCAATGGGGTAGTACAACAAAGGAATACCAGTAACTCCTTCCTTTTGGATTACCTACCTGTTAGCCAAGGTAACACAGCTAACGTAAGAATAGTACGAGACGATGGATCACATGGCCCAGCCTTAGAACTGGTGTTCAATGTGTTTGAACAGTAATGGAACAGTTCTGTATTCCATTACCTGACAGCCTACCTACAATAGATGACTTGTTTAACTACATGTGGGTAGCGCTGATATACTGGTTGAGGCAAGCCTATCTTCGTATCAATATGCTAGAAGGTAGGCCCCTTGACATAGACTTAGGAGTCAAGTGATGAAGTGGTATCGTAAACTACATCGAGGTATTAAGAAAGTATGGGACGAGAACTTCCGTCCTGCCGTAGAGCCTGTGCTCCGTATGGTTATTGGAGCTAAGGTAACTAAGGAACTAGATCGACATAAGTAAAGAGGTGGCCCCCGAATAGGGGGCTCACCAATTAGTGTGGTCATGCTACGATGAGTGACCACACTATCCACAGTGTGACAAGATAGATAGTTCCATACTCCAGAGCTTTCAATTAGATTGAAGACTCTAATTCCTTCTGTGCCCATGAACTCTTACCTTGTTCGATAAGCTCATAGACTGCCTCTAGGTCCATACAGTTACCATGCTGATGCTTGTCTGCCCAACACAATTCAAACCTACCAGTGGTATCATTCATACCTAAGAAGTACTGTGAGCCAGTACCGGGATTGCCTGCTACTTGAGCAAAAGAACTACTCATCATAACGACAGCTAGTGTAAGTCCTGCAAAGAATTTCTTCATAGTTTTCTCTCGGTTATGTTCTTGTACTGTAGATCTTCTTGGGATTGTTGAGCGCTTCAGCTCCATACCCCTCTAGCACCCTAACTGATGCGTTAGCTACCCATCGCCACATGCCATCCTCGATACACAGGTCACCATACCAACGATCAGCGTAAGGACGAGTGAATGCTGGCATACCCCCCTCCCTAATCAATTGATACCATGCGTCATGGATCAAGCTACCAAACATGGATGACTTAATGTCAGGCATCGGACCTGATGGACCATCCCATGAGTACGATTCTCCTATCCACAAGACACCATCATCATATGATACATAGGTGTTATCGAAGAACACACGGTTAGGTATCTGCTTAGCCAAGGCCTCGGGAACAGGTATGATAACCTCCTCCTCTAGCCTGTACTTGTACCCTGCTGAATAGATCATGTGACCTTAGCTCGGAACCCACGGATATTGTGGAGTGCAGTGTTGTATGTTGCCAACATACGTCCGGCTTTCTTTGAGGTACTACAGATCCATATACTCATATGAGCGGTGATACGGCCAATAAGATACTCACGGTACTCTGCCGCCTGTTGCCAATAGGCCAATGCCTGAGCATCTTCCCACCCCTTAGTCGTAGCATAGTTCTTATACTCATAAGGCAAGTCTTCATACGTCATCACGTCTCTCCTGATAGGCCATCCACATCATTGCATTACAAGCGACATGAGCCATATGAGATTGTCCTGACTCATCATCGACAAGATCACCACTTGCCACAGCAAAAGCATGGCGTAGTAGGCTAGCCACAATGTCATGCTGAAACTGGTCATGAGACTCTGTGTTAATAGAGTTCTTCCAGTTGTCACGGCTGTACTTAGTTGCACCATACTCCATCACCTTAGCTATACCATCCCGTACTTCTTCCTCTAAGTAGGTGTGGTCAGGTTTACCTTCGTTGTATCGTAAGGCCTTACTCATCAAGCTTCTCCACTCTAAAGACACTACCGTAGTCTTCCTTAAAGGAACGGAACCACCGTGCTAGTCCGTTGGGCTTAACTTGCTGAATACCCACCTCCACCATATCCCTGCACTCCCGAAGGAAATCTAGTTCCTCCATCGAGACTATAGCCAATTCCTCCATAGGGTAATGAAGTCTAGCCCTCGCAACTGCTCGTTTCAACTCGTTGGTAGTTTGAAATATGAACGCACTCATAAGTATTTTCTCATTATGTTACCAAGGTATCGGATGTCAGGATCATAACTGCCCTTACGTACATTCCGTAAGACCGCTGCTCCTCTATATACATCCTTGCCCTTGCCCCAGTAGCTATGGTTCTCTGTATGAGCACACCCTAGTATCAGGGTAGACAGAGGAGTACCATCACCTAACATACGCTGACCATGAATCAATGGCCCATGCTGATGGCCTGCTACATGAGGGAAGCCAACGTTCTTCATACGTATGTCAGCACTACCCCCCTGTATACTACCCATCAATGACGTAGGGTTAATGAAGGCATGACTGAAGGCTACACCATTGATCTTAACGATGTCAAGGTAGTCGTATACCTCATACCCATACTCATTGTATGAGAAGGGATCATCACCGAAGGCCCCCTGCATCTGAGGGTCATCACTCTCCAACCTATTGAGTCGGTACTCGTGATTCCCGAGGGTCATTATCCGATATGGGTCGTGCCCTTGTAGCCCTTCCTCAAAGAGATCCAAGCACTGTGCGCTGTACGAAAGGTCCGCTTGAATTCTGGCTCCTTCCATACCCGATCTCCCCTTATCGTAAGAGGACAGGCTATGCATGTCATTGAAGTCGCCGATGTTGACAACGATGTCCACTCCCTCATCTGCAAACCAACGAGCAATAGCAGTGATAGGCCGAGTATCATGGCCGGGGTCGCAGTGCGCATCCGGATATAATCCAATTGTGACATCATCGTCCATCTCCCATATGTTTCTCTCATTCAGCGCCATCTTCTAACTCCTCATGGTAGGTATCAAGATACTCTTGAAGTATTTCTTCAGCTACGGAACTGTTCCCATCCTGTATAGCAGTAATGCATGCCTGTATGTCATGGATATTCACAGATGTTTCGTATTCTATATCGTCCATCCTAACTCCTTCCTACCATAGTAGATTCCAATGAGTACTGCTTCAGCTATGTCAACGTTGGGCTTACGCATCCTTGGTTTAAGGAGGAACTCCTCATCCACAAGGGTAAGAGCTAGGTCCACACTGGCCTGCTTGTCTTGGCCAGACAGCCCCATCTTAGTCTTCCATGTGACTGGACGTACTACCTGTACCTCGTCCACCCATTGAGAACACAGTCCATACTGTATACCCCAGTTGACAGCCGTGGTGTTGGTAGCTACTGCTGACTGCTTAGGCATGTGCCTATCAAGCAGTCCCTCCATCACCACACCGCCCTCTTCTTCGTTGGCGATTGTTAATAAGTAATCAATCAACTGTTCCAAATCACGGTCGGTAAAAAACCTCTGCCCAGTCGCCACCTTTACCTTGTGTGTGCCGTACAGGTACCCATCCTTATCAAACAATGCGAACGCACCACTCTTTCCCGGATCAATTGATACTAAGATAGCCTCTCTCCCAGTCATAGTCTACATGCCATGACTCTTGTATTGTACGTCTCATGTGTAACAGGTTGGCTTGCTCAAGGAAGTATGCCATGTCGTGGCCCTTGGTGTAGTATGCCTGCCATACACTTTCATGCAGGTTCTGTATTAGATCCTGACTTGCCTGTATCGTCAGCGGCATGATGTCATACTCATGTTCAAAGTCAGCCTTCAGTCCTTCCCAGAACTTCGGACCTCTTCCCTTACACCCCGGTATAGAATCAACACTATCGCCTGTTATCATCTGACCGTAGAAGTTAAGAGCTGCCTTCTCCCATGTGATCCATTCTTCTATGTCCTTACGTGGATCATAGTGACGACCGAACATACACTTGAGATCCTTATCTGGACCTACGATAACAGAGTCAGTGCTCCCCTTGAGGAACACATCCATCTGCCTAGTGCATACCATGTCATCAGCCTCACACCCTAGTGCAACAGTTGCTTGGTGCGAATGCAGTAGATGTTCCCGGATGGCTTGGTAGTAGAAGGGACGAGGGCTACTGCGTCCGCTCTTATAGGGACGGCTAACGGCCACATCATACCTGAAGTTTCCTTCGTGGGGGGTGAGCCACACCTCGATGGAATCACTACCGAACTTATCTTTGAGCTTATCAATTTCATTGTCTATTCTCCAGTGTACTAGCTCAATGGGATCAACCCATACCCAACGGTCTGTCTCTTCATCGACACAGATGTGCCGCTGTCCCTTGGTGTCGGGGTTACGATCAGCAGCTTGACTGATACCTCCTATCATATAGGCGAGGTAGTCAGCGTCAAGCAGGATGAGGGGGACAGCCCCTCGCGGGGCTACCTCCGGTGCTGTGTATAGTATACTCATGTTATCTCCTTGGCCCTAGCTTACCACCCCAACACACAGCTACCCACAGCCATGCAGTATAGAATCCACGGAACTGCATTGGCCCCATGTATCTAGTATTGAACCCAATGAAGGGAAGTAAGCCACCGATAAAGTAGTTGTGTTGGAACTGTCGGTCAATCCATCCACCACCTAAGTACAACGTGATGATGAGCAACGGAATGAAAAAGACATCCATATTACTGTACTCGGTTTTTAATCATATCCTTGAGGAAGTCAGGGATATCAGGGGCATTGTCTGCCTCGTTGTCGATAGCCTCCCAGTCAGCATCAGTGACGAGGATAGGTTCACGGAGTGGAGCGCCGACTGAGCTGCCTCGCATCGGGCCAGCTACACCGTCTACTCGTGGCTTACCCCCACTGGTAGTACCACTGGTGATAGTCACCGGCATGGACAGCATCTCGCCGAAGTTACGACCGTCCTTAACCACCGCCTTGTACATCTTGACGAGGTTAGACTTGTCGGACTTGGATACCTTATACTGCTTACCGATCACTTGGTCTCGCTCAACTGTCTCGCCCTCATACTCTGCCTCGTACCGTTCAGTAGGTAGGCAGAAGGAGTACCACAACATGTGGCCTACATCATAGTCAGCATCAGTACATGCTTCGTCAGGCTTATCCTTGCTATCGAACTTCTTATTCTTCTGTACTCCAAGGTCAACAATCATGGAGATGAGGCCTGGATATACACCGTCCTCAATCTTAGGAGCAGAAGAAGAACCAGTAGCAGGTACATCATTAGGTGTCATGTTTAACATAGATTAGTTTCCTATTGTGGGTGTTATTATCGTTGTCCCGTCAAGTAAAGACAAAGGACGTACACTATCAGGACGATGGCCGTCACTAATGTGGGAGTAAGGTTGATTTAATATCCAGAACCATGAGCCGTCCCATTTAGCTTGTAGTTGTTGGCCCTTCTGTTCCACTAGGTATAATCTCTGCGCTTGCAGGCTCACCTTTGATATAGTCTTCGGCACCTTCGACTGATAGACTTTCCCGACGACGCTGCTCATCTACTTGCTCCTTGTATTGGGTGAACTCATCTTCATAAATATGTGTGTACTGTCCTGTATCATTGTTACGCTTGAAGTTCGGGTGGTTACGTAACCATGTCTTTAACTTCTTAGTGACCGTGAACTTGTTAGCTGTCTGCATGTCCACACTGTGAGTCATCACCCTTGTGGTCATTGGGGTGTCGTCAATGGGTCTCTGCATAGTTTAATCCTGTTTGTGTATCGAACTCAATAGGTACATTTAGTTTGAACTTATCTGTTACCCAGTCACCGGCATCAACCCATGCCTGTTGTAACATATGCCCAAACATAGGAGCCACCTCTGTCTGTGCCTCATCGTGCATCGTACATACCGCCCTCCATCGAGGTGCATCTAGTAGTACACGGTTGAAACAGTTCTTCATTATGATGGCACCTGCTGACTGGAACTGTGCGTTGGTTGCAGAATGCGGGGATCGTATCATAATCCTCCGTCCATCCAACCCCGGCACCCAGCCATGTTTCTTTGCATGCTCTATCGCTTCCTCTCTAACACAAGCAAGCGCAGGGTTTGCTTCCCAGAATGCGTTAAGCATAGCCGATCCTACCTCTAAGCTAACACCCACCTGAGTCGCTACCTTACGTGCTGTGGCACCGTACAGTATAGCGTAGTAGATAGTCTTAGCTTGTTGTCGAGTCACCACCTTACCGGCAGCGTGGCTGAAAGCATGAGCATTCTTGGTATGTACATCACCTTCTAACAACTCAGTAGCGAACACACCACCATCATGGAAGGTAGTGTAGTGGCCTGCTACTCGGGCCTCAAGACCTGAAGCATCCGTACCAGAAAGGATATGACCTTGGGGCACACATAGGAGAGAGCGTAGCTCCTCACCGTATAGACTACCCACTGCTGGTATGTTTACTATCTGCCTGTGTGTATACCTACCGGTGTTGGTACCCAGTGGTATAGCCTGTGCTTCTACACGTCCATCGGTACGTACCTCATTGAGCCAGCCCCCCTTCTTACCATCCTTCTTACGAACGCGGTGTATGAGGCCAAGTCTATGAGTTAGTACTCTCCACGTGAGGAACAATTGACCTGCTGCACCTTGTATGGTATCAAGACAGGACTGGTCCTCGTCTGCTTTAGGTAAGCGAGGTGACGAGATGACATAGGTGCCATCATCATTCAACTCATACCCTCCACGCTTAGCTTTCTTGTAGTTAAAGTAGTTGGGTTGCCAGCCCTGCGAGTATAAGAAAGCCGTGACTTGTTGTGGACTATTGAAGCTGAAAGGAATAAACTCTACCTTACTGAGCGGTCCGTTCACAGCAGACGCTTGTTCAGGTGTGAGATAATCCGTTAATACTTTCTTCAGTGTGCCTGCCTTAGTGAAGGGTGCAGCGTAGGTGGTCCCCGCCTTGACCTTCCAAGGTAACACACTGTTTAGTTCTTCTTCGATCTTGGTTAGCTTACCGCTTAACTCATCGGCCAATGCTTCGGCTGCGGGTATGTCTAGTAAGAAACCTTGATCTTCTATCTGGTTCTGGAGCAACTGTGCATCGTACTCAGTACGTATAGCATCACGCCAGTCAGCCGTACTACCTTCATCAATGAGTACTCGTAACAGCATACAGTTAATGAGAGTGTCCTCCGTACATCTGACCCGCATCTCTTCACTGTACTGTGACCAGTCCTCATGGACAGGCTTAGCTTTCCCCAATCGCTGCCCCCACGCATTGATTGAGTGTCCTCCTACTCGGTCTGGATTGTATAGTCGGGAAAGTATGAGGCTATCTTCGTAGGCTTTAGGTTCGAACCAAGGGTAGAGTCTCTTTATAAGGGGGTAGTCATGGCCCAAGAAGTTATGGGCCACCACTACGTCCGCCTCCATCAGGTACTCAAGACCTTCCCTGATGCAGAAAGGATCGAAGAACCTTTCCTGTCTACTCCCTAAGTCACGACATGATATACACCAGAGCCGAGTAGCATCGTTACGGAACCCATCGGACTCAGTGTCGAACACTCGGATAATCATCCGCTATCTCCCAGATGGGTTGGGTCTCGGTCGAGGTCTTGGAGGTAAGGGGTTCACTCCATAAGTCTCTTGTATAGTCATTATATAGTCGCCGCTGTCGGGGACATTAGCTTGGGTATTAGCCATGCTCGCGGCATAGAGCTCACTGGCCTCCTCTACCAGTCTACGAGAGTCTCGTACATATGTACCCCCTTCCATCGTAACGGGAGCCTCTGCTTCATTAGCAGCTCTACGGTCAGCTATAAAGTCAGCTATACGGTCAGCTATACGGTCAGCTAGTTCTTGTCGTTCGACCAAGCTGGGATCTACATTACTTATCCGACTCAAACCATCAATTGGCATCTCCTCCCTCATCAGGGTGTCAGGACGTGACATAACTGTCGCCGGTGGCGGTGCCGTCCACGCCTCCACCCTTGTCTCGTCATGGCCAGGGCTCTCATACTGCATGAGCCTCTCTCGCTGAGAGACAAGGGTACTGGTTAACTCCTTGTTCTCCTGCTCAAGAGCAGCTATCTGATCCAGATAATCTTTCTTATTATTAAACATTAGGCACCTCCCGATGCTAAGTCATAAGGGCTGTACTTCTGTAGCAGCATGTCAATGTCCTCCTCACTGAACATACCAGCGATACCAAGCATAGGTTCTTCCTGATGTGGTGCAATAGGATCATCAGTGAACTCTATGATACGTCCGTCGATAGTGTTACGAAGGACACGTTCCCCTGTATGAGGTACTACTTCCCAGTTAGTGGACACGATATGTTGCCCTCGCTATAGATTCTTCCATCGTCAGTAGCATCTTATCCCAGTCACCATCCATAATGTGTTCTTCCAATAGGATAAGACCTGCTTGCTTATCTATCTCAGGACACCAGCCCTGTATCATCACAGCAGACATGGGTGCTGGTGCTGGGGCTGGTATCATTTGGAACTGCCATCCCGGTAGGCTAGTAGCCATACCGTCAAGCCTGTCCCGTAGCCGGTCAAGGCCATCCATCAGTAGGTCACGTGGCATTATACCCTCCGGTTATCGGGACACTTAGCTGGGCCACCAGTAGCACGACGTACTGCCGCAGGCTGTAGAGATGACACGATACCTTCCGACACAAGGACAAGGGATGGTTCATCAAAGGATTCAGTAGCAGGTATCGCTCCCGTATCCCCAACCTTGGGCTGTAGTGAGATACGATCACAGCCATGCAAGTAAGTGTAACGACAGATAGCTATACCTGTAAAGCCTGTAACAAAATCATTATACTCTTTACCTAGTATTACTTTAGACATGTGTATCTCCTATGTTATTAACGATGAGCCATGATAAATTCGATAGGCTACAATTGCTGCGATCGCCATCCCTGTGCCAAGGACTATGACGCTCCGTAGGTGGTTGGCCCACGAAGGCTCGTAGTACGAGCTCGTTGACATACCTATAAACCTGTTTACTGCCCACGACAGGACGTACCCTGAGACTACCATTCCAAATACTATCAGTACTAGCACGATTGCCTCGGCTATCATACACTACTCCTCTATTGTCTACTGACCATGATGTATCCTCTATAGGTCTTACTTGTTTCTTATACATTGATCTATCTATACTTAAATCATTAAGTAAGAAGTAATCATTAGTATCCATATACCTAAACCCCTACCCCTTACAATATTAGATTGTGGCTATTTGCATGAGGTATAAAAATAAATCTAAACTAATTCCAGATGAGCATAGTCAGCACGGTTACTGAAGTACTTACCTGACCTCATGTTGTCAATACCTGCTTCCTTAGCGATAGCATAGGCAGCACCTATCATCTCATCGAAGCCTGCTATGTCGTCCCAATCCAACGGATGCCTTGCAATATCAACGGCACGAGAAGGCATAACGTTATGATTAGAGTCAGGCCAAGGTAGCCCGTTGCCTCTGTTGTAGGCGTGTGTCTGTTGAGCTTCATTTCGGTATCCCCATATGATTGTCATGTCCCATATATCTGCTAGCTTGTTAGCTATGTATCGTAGGTCAGGCTCTAGCTCAGCCAGTCGTTGCCTACTTGCCAGCCCCCAAGGGTGGACAGGTAGGTAGTTGACCGAGTAGGGGTTGGTCTCAGGTGTCATCGGAGGGGCTATACTGTTTGCCGCCAACTCTGCAAGGTATAGTGACTCCCCCACTTGTACTCGTAGCCTATCAAGCTGGTCTCTGATCGAGCGGATTGACGCTAAGTCCATCTCTATAGTCCTCTAATGTTATGGTACTAGGAGACAGACGACCTGTCTCGTTATCGTACTGCACAAGGGCAGCATCACCAGTCTTACCACAGAATCTATTCTTTAGTACTGTGATCTTACTGGTGTTACGTCGTATCAAGTCAGGGTCTTGTTGGTTACGACTCAGTGCATACACTCCATGTGCTAGCTGTGCTATGCTGCCTGAGCCACGTAAGTTAGCAAGGCTAGGGGTTGCCCCTTCCTCGAAAGACTTAGACTGTTGTGACCTGTTAAGATGAGACACAAGACTAATGTGTATCTGTAACTCCTCAGTCAATCGCTTGAGTCGAGTCATCAGTACATCAATGTTCTTTCTCTCATCACCATCGGTAGCTGTCTCACTAACTAGTATTGATAGGTGATCCACGACGATGTACTCACATCCCATTCCTGACGCCAAGTACCGTAGCTTTTGTATGAGCCTTGATTCTTCAACACTTCCCCAGTGATCGACACAGACAAGGTTGTCGTTGGCGTTCGCTGCCTCCCAGTATCCTCGAAGGTCATCGTCACTGACACTTGATCTGACTTCAGGTAGGTGGAGTGGTAAGTTTGCGCAGATAGACATTTGGCCGAGTATAGTCGTAGTAAGATTCTCTTCAAGAGCCAGCACTCCAACCTTCGTATCATGTTGTATACTCCAATGGTGTATTAGTTCACGCATCACTGCGCTCTTGCCCATCCCAGTACCACTGGTCCAGACATCAAGCTCACCCTTACGTGAGCCATAGGACATGGTGTTAAGATCCTCCCAAGGGAAGGGGATACCTGCTGTGTGCTCATTATGGTGTTCCTCAAGCACAGCATCCCATGTATCAGAGCCTAGCACCACACCATCAGCCATTACAGCACGAGCTGACATGAGAGAGGAGAAGAACTCCTTGTCCTGTCCCTCAGTGAGGCAATCATTAGCATCCTTGCAGGGTAGCATGGCTCGCTTACACTTCTCTCTACCGAACAGGCCAGCCAACATCTCTGCTGCCTCATCTCCCGGATCATCCATGTCAACCGCAATGATGATTGTCTCGAATGATGAGAGAAACTCCTGACTGGTGGTGGTTAACTTAGACTTAGCACCATTAGGTAGTGATACAACACGGTAGTCCTTGCCATTCATAGCAAGCATTTGCTTGGCAGCTACCGCATCGAACTCACCTTCCACTATGATACATAGCTTACGTCCACCGTCAAGGTGCATACCGAACAGGTCACTGTCCTTACCATCGCCCTTAGAACTGAACCTCTTCTGTGTCAGGTCAGCTATCTTCCAGCCCACCTGTCTGCCCTGCTTATAGCGAGGCCACCATACTGCTCGCTGTTCACGGGTAGCAGTGTCGTACTCAATGACACCACCGTATAGCTCGACCATGCTACGACTAAGGCCACGACTTGGGATGTCAGCAGCCTCTAGTCCATCAGGTGTATCTCCTGACATGTCTTCCTCCTCACGTTCCTCACCATCAGGTGAGCGGTAGTACTCACATCGGTTACAGTAGCCACCCCCATCAGCGAAGATCATAAGATGGTCGCCAGTGCTGTCACGTCCACGCTCTCTACACTGAGGGCATGGCTCGTTGCCTACTACGCGGCCTGTCATGAGGTTACTTCAACTTCATCCAACTCCTCTCTGAGTCCGGCAGCATATAGCGCCTCGTTAAGAAGCTGTAGATCCTGTACAGCTTCTTCTAACCGTTGTTTTTTTAAAGCTACTTGTTCAATTGTCTTACAGTCCCACATTAAGTCAAATATATATGGTAGTTTATTCATTGTCTTGGTTCAATGGTAACATAGTCTCCTACTACCACGCTCTTGTGTGTTACTACCTTACGCCCGGTATCATTGGCTGCACCACATACTGAACTGAGTGTGGTCCAGCTTAGCTTCATCCGCTCATCCATATACAGGACGTTTCGATCCCATGTGATTGAGCCAGTCACCGCTGTCGATCCTGTCATTGCCTCTCTCCTCTAAAATCCCCGGCATTGTGTACACTACAGCAGCACCGAAGGGTGTGTCGATCTCTTCACGATCATAGAACGAATGGGTCGTAGCATCAGGGTCATAACCTTCTAGTCTGTTGCATCGTTGCTCAGCCTCAGGGCCACACTCGTACACCTCTACTAATACTGAGCCACCCTCTTCCTTCTCGATAGCAGGGAAGCCACCGAGTGACACCATGCTGTACCCCTTAAGCTGATGAGTACCTAACATCTTACTACCCATGAGGCAGGGGTTGTTACCCTGCCCCTTACGTAACGTACCATACACTGCAATGTTAATCATATTTATTATCCTTAGTCCAAGTAGTCAAGCGTGTTAAGATAATCTCGAAGAACACGCACCTGCTGTCGATTAAGTACGAGAGAGGCATCATCCAGAGAACAAGATATCCACGAGAAATCCGTTACTCCGCTGGGGTATGTCGTCACCTCAATATCACTGGCCTCGAATCTCTGTGTCGAAGGCCAGCTAGGTGTTTTTAAAACTACTGAATCACCCAGCCTCATAACATCTCTCCAATAGATACCATAGCAGCAGCCGTGAGCTCTGCCGAATACTCGTTCATGCCCCATGCTGTGTTAGCTTCGATAACCACAGCCCTGTCCTCTCCACTGTTGTATGCCACATCATAGGCAAGTAGGTTCAGGCCACACTGCTCACTCAACTGAGCACCTACTACCCGTATCACACAGCATACCGCAAGTGGTAGTAGCTCATGCTCCACCTGATAGGTGAAACCGTTAGCCAATGTACGTACCAGCAGGGCATCACGCTCAAGCTCAGTGTTAGGACGAAGACGCTTACTTGCTTTGTATACTACGCCAGTGACAGGGCTAAATACCACACGGTATTCACGATCCTTCTTGAAGTACTGTGTGTACAGTGGGGCATCAACTACCTGCTCTGCATTACGAGCGATGACGATACCCTCCCCACTGCGCCCATTGAGGACAGTCCGGCACACTACCTTCTCCCCTACTTCCGACGCCCACTGTTTGGCAGTGACAATAGATGTGGTAGATTCAGGGCCAAGACCAAGCTGTGACCACGCTAGCTTATCGGATACATGACGCACTCCCGATGGGTGATTGATCCACTTCATTCTATCAGCCCACGGTGGTGCTGTTCGACACCCCCATGAGGTAGCTACCCCTGCCTTGGGGTTGGACGTACCGTAGCGGAGCTTACAGCCTGCCTCTCGCAGCAGTCTTGCACTTGCTAGTCCCTTCATCCAAGGGAGAATGGTTGTACTCATGCTTGCTTCCTTAGTTTCTGGTCACGTACTATAGAGATCAGCTTACCCTCTGCATCAATGTCAGCACGGAATACATCGAAGCACTGATGATGTATCTTGATGCGTCTATCGTCTACGCTCTCAAGGAATGACGCGTCTTCGATTGTTTTGTTACAGCAGGCACATTGGTAGCTGAGGAAAGCCAGCTCTGCCCACTCTCCCACGATGCCCATTGCTTTCTCCTCTGCCGTGACTCCCTGACCTCGGAAGCCCACGCCCTTTTGAAACGCAACACTGCTGTCCTTAATCTTGCCAGTAACCCTACCGGAGGGCTTGTACGAAGGGATCGGTAACGTCGTGCCCTTCGTCGAGGTCGATGTCGAGGCTGTCGTCCCACTCTGTCCAGTCGGTGACGTTGTAGTTCCCTTTGCTGTTGCCGAGGAACTGCTCTTGGATGAGGAATTCGTGGTAGCGGCGCTGTGATAGGTAGTCTGCTTGCCACCCTTGGCAGACTTCCCCTTTGGGTAGGACTTGACTGCCCTATTTAATACACGGTCAACACGTACCTTGCCATCTGTAATCTCATACAGTGTGTTGATATTGAATGCCTTGATCTCAGTGTGTTGAATACCGCACTTGGTCAGCATCCACTGCAACATGCCAGCCTCGCTTGCATAGTACACTCGGTTGCTTGACTTACTCTCTGCATAGTGCAAGGGACGTTCAGCATTACGATACACAAAGACTCGTTGCTCATCAATCTCTGCCCATACCAATGCCGCAGCACCGTACAGATTAGAGATAGCCCAGTCTATACCTCGTGCTGAGATGGCACGGTACAGACCACGGCTATCCACATCACATGTCTTGCTTACTTGCAAGTCACCACGCCAGTCACCCACTAGGGTGCCATTGTGTACACCAATGATGTTACCTTCAATGAATGGGTGTGCTGTGTCATCGTTGATCTTACCGACAGTAGCAGCACGATTATGTCCAATGACTGAGTGTGTCTGATTACCCATGTTCCACTCAGGATTCCATACATCATTAACCATCGTTGCCCCATTGACTGCCTTCTTCAGGTAGGTAGTAGGGTTGACTGGGTTATTGGTGAGGAATACGAAGCCAGTAGCATCGAGTCCTCGTACTGAACCGGCGATGGTGCAGTGCTTGATGAACTTGTCATCCGCTTGAGTGGTGATGAACTCACTCGTCATTCCAAATATGCCACACATATTACTCTCCTACCATTGAATTGTGAAGGTTATACATACCCTGTACCCACTCTATCTCATTAGTTAGAGAGGAGTCAAAGCCTGTCCATACATCCCGTGCTCCGTTCTGAGCATTGGGGCCAACACCACTAGCCCTGTTGTATATAGCGGTGATCTTATCAAGGATCGCATCCATCTGTGTTGCATCTACAATAGGGGAGAAGTGCCGTAACTCTATCGTACCCAAGTTATCAAGAGGCATGGTGTTAATGCTCATGTACTTGGTGTTGCTGCTGAACAGTTGAGCTACGTCACGTCTTCTCGGTAGCTCTTGCATACGTCCATTGATCCAGTCATTAGATCGTACTGCCCTGTTGATTACCGTCAAGGCAGGGGCAGGGGAGTACAGGGTGGGGCAGCAGAAGCTATTGCTATCTCTACCCTCTCCGTACTGATAGAACCAACGGTCATGTGCCAACAGCCCGAGCAACAGTGATACCGTAGCGTACCCATTCAACCCTGTTGTATCAACATGGATGTGGGTGGAGCAGCGGTGACTGATGCTGTAGTTGGTACCAAGGGAGGACAAGAGAGCACGCATCATAACCTTGGCTGTATTTGGCCGTTGCTTACCAGCCATGAGGAACTCAATCCCTCCATCCCCCCGTAAGGTGCCGTCATGTTCCGCTCGCCACCCTGTAGTAGCGTACCCTGAATTGGTATCTTCAAGCTCAAGCTCGATGCCTACGTTAAGCGACATTGTGTCGTGCCTCCTCTGCCCATGTCAGGATGGTGGATTGGTTGGTTGTACTCTGTACCACTAGCCCATCTGCTAGACCATAGTAGTGGTCATCGTGGCGGCTAAGGAAAATACCACAACGAGGAGACAGGGCAACCGCTCGACGGTTCGCCAGCAATGTGCGGGTATCTTGTCGAGTGGCGGGGTATACATCATCATCGCTAAGGTAAGCAAGGATGAGGTCGTGGTCTACTGAGTTACCTCGTCTGCCTCCAAGTATGATCGGTATGCTGCCTCGATGGTATAACAGCGCCGACATGTTACCGCCATGAGGGGGTTTCTTATGTGATCGAGCACCCGACGGGCCAACAAATGCTAGCCTGTCTTGCCATACCACACATCGAGTACGTATCAGGCCACGCCATAGGATATCACCAACCTCGATGACACGACTTGATCCATTGCAGTTGACGATAACCCTCTCAGCCTCGGTGAAGGTTTCGATACGCCCTATACGTACCCCGGACTTGCTTTGAAACTGTACGTATGTGTCGTTGAAGTACTGTCCCCAATCAGAGGAGGAAAACTCTCGTATTGATGGCTGCATTACCCAATCCTCCGAGCTATGGTATGGGACAGCGATATTGCTGCTTCCAAGTCACATGTATCAATAGCTGACTGGATCTCGTGAGCATAGGGGGCTACAAGCTCAGGGGGTAGGCTCAGGGCACGACGTACCATCTGGAATAGCTCACTGCCTGTGGTCTGTACCCACGATGAGGCAGGCAGGGTGCGGTACTCAATACCATGTACCTCGGGAGTGAACTCCTTCATACGATACTCCCCCGCCCTGCCGTAGACAGACCGACGTGCCTGTATCTCTTCCTTGTGCTCTTGCTCCCAGTTAATCACCGAGTGCAGGCCAATGACAGCATCAAGACACAGTGCATGTGAAGGCATGATACTTTGATCGTAAGTACCGTCTGTTCCGATGTTGATGTGCAGCCCAGCATAACGCCTGTTGTCGGGGTACTCATCAGGCATAGGTACTGACCCTTCATACAGGTTCATGCTTGCACCACATCCAAGGACGCTAGCATACTCATCGCTTGCTAGCTCCTCATCAGTATACTCGGCTGATGGCACACACACCAGCTCAGCACCGGCAGGTAACAGAGACTGTGCCTGCTGTAGTGCTTGCCGATAGATATTATCCAGCTCCTCGCCAGTAGAGGCAGGGCGCATGGCTAGCTCGAACATGCTCGCATCCTTGTGGTACAGGTTGCCTTCAATATCGAGAGGTTCCTCCTTTGTGTATGGGAGGAATGAACATACAACAGGGCGAGCTAGTCGTTGGACTGTTAGCTCTACCTCTAATCCTATGCTAATACTCATGTGATTCTCCTACTTACTTAGTGCGTTGACGATAGTGTCGTGCCATAGTTGGAAGTGCTCGGCGTTACCTTTGGTGTCCATGTTGGGGCAGGGTACCGGTGTCTTGTGTATCCCTGCCTTACGCAGTGCCATCTCTGCTAGCTTGAGGGAAGCAGGCTCGAGGGGTGGTATCATGAAGGCGTCAGCTAATTTTGTGTCATAATCCTCATCGTAGATGTCTCCAAACCCATCCTTATATTCTCCAGAACCTGCTGAATTAAAAAGATGATGACGTAGACTAGGGTGAAGTGCTGCTACTCTGCGGATAGCCCACTGATCCATCAGACCCTCGAGGGTAGGAGACATACCGGCAAACATGGACTGATGGTGCCCACCAGTTGCCCGATAATACTTCGGACCATTAGGGCGCAACATACTTTTCGTCTGGTCCCAGGTGTACAGATGACAGCCGATGAAGGCACCGATACCGCTGTATCGTTCGGCACGATTGAAGAACCCGATACGGTCAGGCCGTTCAATAAAGATACGGAAGGGAGCAAGACGTGCATGTATCACCGCAGGGTGTGTGTCAGGCCGCATCACTAACTTACCTGTCGCCATTGCCTCATCCCTGTCCTTTGCAGTGAGGAATATAGTGGCAGGGATATGTCGTGCTGCTCGGGTACATACCTCGATCATCAGATCCTTGGCCCATGCCGTACGTTTAGACGATGGTACATTTTCTATTCCCGGTATCATGCCAGCAAATGAGTAGGTGTACATGCTGACTGTGATTGGATCACTAGATTCCTCGAACATGTGTGTGATGTTGGCTAGGCACCCCATTGTTCGATTGCCCCTGTCTGTATCGTAGCTCATGCCTTGTCCCCTTTCTTAGACAACAGGCGGACCACCTCGTTAGGGTAGATAACGTGGGTCTTGCCTGTCTTACTGGTACCCTGACATGGGTGTGTCTTGCGGAGGACACCAACACCAGCACAGATGAAGAGTGTACCAACAGCGATGTCATTCATGGTCAGTGTGATTTGAGTTGTCATGTATATATTATCCTGTGATATATTTAAAGAGGGCCATGTTTACCATGACTATAGTTGCTAACAAAAGTAATCCATCGAAAATTTGTGAGATAGTTCTGATGAGGTCAATCATATCAGTCGTGCTCCAAGACGGTGGTGCCTACCTTTGCATCATCAGGGCGTGGGAAAGCAGAGCCACGTTCATATTCTTTGTATACAATATGTCCGTTGAGTACGCCGATGGAGAAAAAGTGACGGACCTTGGTGCCCTTATCCGCCTCTAATATCAGCTTGTTGCGGTGATCTACGGCCTCATTCCGTTGATCCTTGACTTTATTTAGGTCACGCTGAAGGTCAGAGATCGTACTATTACGAACAGCTATAGTCTCGCTTGCTGACTCAGTGGACTGCTTGAGGGTATGTACCTTGTTCGTTAAGTGATGTACCTCAGCTGCTTGAACCCTGCACTCAGCGAGTAACTTGTCGGCTAAGTCTACTGCTCTCGTACTCATACCTGTACCCTCACCTGTTGTTGTTGTCGTGCCATCATGGATGCCAGCTCTGCATCTAGCTCATCCCTCTCAAGACGGAGGGCAGTACGCTCAGCGGGTGGCTGGCTGTTGATCCAAGCGTCGGTATACTCGGCGAGTACTACCTGTAGGTCACGGATGTTCATGACTTGTCCTCCTGCTTAGCAGTCAGTACCTTGTTACGGTGCGTCAAGTTACGTACCTCCTCCTCAAGGACAGTGATGGACTGCCCTAATGTATCACAATCAGTCTTTAGCTCTAGGCATTCCTCTACTAACCTCCAAAGTCCCTGTTCAGTTAGCACTTTGAACGATTTAACTTGCATAAACGCCCATCCGAAGCCGATCACTCCGCAGAATACCGACCGACCTACTGGCATAGGAGTGCCCGATAATGTCCACCCCAGTATGAGAAAGAGGATAAGGCTGGCAATCCATGCGTGTTTATAGGTCAGCTTATTTGTGTCTATCTTCATAGCTCTTTGTCCCACAACTCATTGTAGTAGGAAGTCAACCTAGCCCATCGAATCACTTGAGCTATAGCAGAGGAAAGTACGGCTAGCCCCCAGAACACAGCCCTTGGCTCGTCTGCCGCAGTCCATGTCAGTCCTGTTAGTATGTAACTAATGAGCACAAGCAAGGCAGTACATGCCCACCATACGTGCTTGTGTTTGATCTTTAGTTTCTTAGTGTCGATAATCATTGGTCATTCTCCAGTGTGATAGCCGTAGTAGCAAGGGATAGTAGCCTACATGGTATTTCTTGGCGGACTCCATCCCTCAGAGTTACACCAACGAGGATTGAACCATCGTTGGTTGAACTGTTGGTTCTCATGACCCCCCATATATAATAATATTCCTTTGACTTTATCCCCTGCATAATACAGGGGAACTCATTCGGCGAAGCTGCCTGTTTTTTCTTGGCCTGGGCTGTAACTTTCATATTGCTGCCTCCAATACGGGTACAAGTACCCTATCTATGGTGTATAAAGATGAGTATAAAAGGGCTGCAAACACCAGCCCCGTGAGTAGCATTCCTGCTAGTAATTTGACAACCATCAAAGAGCCTCAGAGTTAGAAGTCTGGTGTCATAGCTGTAGCAGACACAGGCCCAACCGCTGCCTTCACTGCCTTAGTCTTGACCTTATCCTTCTGCTGTGTAGCTAGCTTGACCAGCTCCGATACATCTACCGCTACATCATGTGCCAACAGTGCAGCAATGGCGTTAACAGCACGTGTCTGTGCCTGATCTGCATCAAAGGTAGCAGCCTTGGCTTCCTTCTGCTCATGGTCACGGTTAATGATAGCTTCCATCTTGCCTTTCAGTTCGCCTGTCTTGGCTCGCATCATCTTGAGACGCTTAGGGTTAGCCTTACCCTTGTACTTACCTGCTACGGTCTTGTGACACGCTACAAGAGACAGTAATTGTGCTGTCACCCGTACCTTAGTCACGAACTTGGACGCTGTGACTACACGGTTCAAGACATTCAGATCACCTGTATCAAGGTAGTCCAATGCCGAGGTGTAGACATAGTTGAAGTAGTCCTTAGTGATCTGTTTAATATCACTGCTGTGAAAGAATGTATCAGCCGCTTGATAGTCAACATCATTCATACGCTTTAGTGTAATCTTCATAGCCATAGTCCTGTTGTATCTGATTGATTGATTAAGGTTAGTTTGTGGTGCCCTGTATTGAGTCTATCGAAACCCCACCCACACAGGGCACCATCAACTAACCTGCCATGTAGTACCAGCGGCAGTCATACTGCATGATACTGCATGGTAGATTAGTTACCAGACAGTGTGAGCTTACGTGATGCTACTCACTCCCTCACCTCTCTGGTTAATTCTGTTACCCTCCTACTACTAAGGTGCTGACCTAACACATCCGCATTTACAGATGTAATCATAGTGTCAGTCTTACTATACCTGCCGCATGAGCCTAGTACCAATAGTCATACTATCGGGATTCATACAGGGTATCAACCTATGGGGTTATGGCTTATGATTAACGACCCCGCACCATATGGGGCAAAACAAGCCACCTTGCGGTGGAACTAAAGAGCGGTCAGCAGCAGAACAAGCTGCGCTGATTTGATGTACCTATTATCGGCCTATCTGAACGATAACACAAGTGAAACATCGTCACAACACTTGTGACTGAGTGGATCAACTGGACTAGGTACACATTGGACCCGATAACGGGCCTCC
>JAMASZ010000015.1 GCA_023301585.1 Alphaproteobacteria bacterium
GATTCACTATCCAGCGCACTTGTCGCTTCGTCTAGCACAAGAATTGGCGCATCTTTCAAAATTGCCCGAGCAATAGCAACACGTTGACGTTGCCCACCAGACAAACGAACGCCACGCTCCCCGACTTCCGCGTCGTAGCCTGTGCTCCCATTTTTATCTTCTAAATCGATGATGAACTCATGCGCACGTGCCTTCTTTGCTGCATCGATAATTTGTTCATCGGTTGCATCCAAGCGACCATAATTAATATTCTCGCGAATAGTACGGTGCAACAAGTCACTCATTTGAGGGATAACAGAAACATGGTGACGTAAAGATTCTTGGGTAACATCAGCAATAACCTGCCCATCAATTTTAATCGCGCCAGATTTAATATCATAAAGGCGTAAGAATATCTGAACTAGTGTACTTTTCCCTGCACCACTAGCACCGATCAATCCGACCTTCTGCCCTGATGGTATCTCTATATTTAAATCTTCAAAGATTTGTTTGTTACCATGCAAAAAATCAACCCGATCAAATTCAATTTTCCCGTCGATAAATTTCAATTCAGGCGCACCTTCTTTATCCAAAACATACTGATCTTGAATAATAGTTTCCATCCCCTCTTGCACTTCGCCCAAGCGTTGGAACAAATTGGTTAGAATTTCTGATATCCACCATGATGTTTGCGTCACTTGTAATGTTAACGGTAAAATCATCGCAAATTGTGCTGTTGTCACGCGGTCGGTTTGCCAGCCATAAACAGCTACTAGAATAGTTGCTATCCAGATAGCCGAAGTTAAAACCTCCAACGTTGTCCAAAACTGCCACAGCTTCATGTCATTTGCATTAAAGGCTTCGGCAGTTCGCTTCAAATTACGCTTGATGTATTTATCTTCATATTTAGAACGCGCAAATAATTTTACCGTTAGGATATTACTCAACACATCAACAAATCGTCCACGTAAATGGCTTCTTTCTGTTGATGCGTCCTTCGCCAGTTTTTGAACCTTTGGTACAAAATAAAATAGCAAAGCAATATAAATCGCCAGCCAGACCAGCGCGATAACACCAAAATAAATATCAACGCTAATAAAAAGCCCGATAGAAATAATGAACAAAATAACCGAATACAAAATCGCGCCTAAAAGAGCATAAACAATTTCGTTCATAGCTGATGGCATCTCAATCACCTTACCAGCCAAACGTCCAGCGAAGTCTTCTTGGTAATATTGATAGCTATGGTCATGCATGAACAACGCCAACTGACGGCGTATCATGTTGGAAAAATGCGGTAACGTGTTTGCCTGAACATACCCACCAATTTGAACTACAATCGGTTGCCCGATTAAAACCAAGCCAACAAAACTAATGATGGGCCATTTAAGCGCTTCCCAAACATCTCCATCTTCGCCAACGGACTCCAACCCTTCAACAAAAAGCTGAATGTAGTAAGGAATGATAGATAGAATTATCGAACTAATTGAATAAAAGAAGAAAATAGCAAAAAACTGTCCGCGCATTTGGCTGACATAATGCCAGATAAACGGCAGTAGTTTATCAGGGATAGGTTTCCTCTCCCCTGAAGGGAGATAATCATACTTTTTTAAAAACATTTATTTAATCTCTGTTGATGCCAATTAAGGCGTCGGCAAAATCTTGCGCTTTGAAGGGGCGAAGATCTTCAATCTTCTCGCCAACGCCGATGGCGTGTATTGGCATTTCAAATTCTTCCGCAAGAGATACAACTACACCACCTTTGGCGGAACCGTCAAGTTTTGTAACAACAAGCCCAGTCACACCAACAATTTCCTTAAAGGTTTTAAGTTGTGAGTGTGCGTTCTGACCAGTTGTTGAATCCAACACTAACAACACACCATGCGGTGCGCTTTCGTCTTGTTTCTTGATGACACGAATAATTTTCTCAAGCTCTGCCATCAAGTTTGATTTATTCTGTAAGCGCCCCGCTGTATCAATCATTAACAAGTCTGCGTTTTCTTCGCGCGCTTTTTCAATTGCTTCAAACGCAACCGCGGCGGCATCTGCGCCAATGTCTTTTTTGATAATTGGACAATGCGCACGTTCCGCCCACACATCCAATTGCTCAACAGCAGCGGCGCGAAAAGTATCACCAGCAGCAATCATCACTTTCTTGCCTTGCTTGATATGATATTCATACGCCATTTTACCAATGGTTGTCGTTTTACCAGCACCATTAACGCCACACACCAAAAGCACATAAGGCTCACCCACTTTTGGAGGGGTGATATCCAATGGCTTTGCAACAGGCTCCAAAATTTTTGCAATAGAGGTGGCTAATGATTTTGAAACGCTCGCCGCGTCGACTTCCTTATCGAATTTCTCCTTAGAGAACTCTTCAACAATTTTAGCCGCTGTTTTTGGTCCCATATCGGACATAATCAGCAAGTCTTCTAATTCATCCAGCGCATCTTGATCTAATTTACGCTTGGTAAAGGTATCGGTAATACCCTGTCCCAATTTTGAAGAAGATTTTGAAAGTCCTTTGGTCAGGCGTGATAACCAACCGCCTTCTTTGCTATGGTCGCTTAGCTCTTCATCTTCCTTGGCGTCATCAACCGCGTTATGCTCGGGAACAGGTTCGACATCTGCTTCTTCAATAATTTCAATTTCAGTTTTTTCTAATTGATGTTTTGTGTCTTCATCAATATCTGCGTCATATTCGATGGTTGGCTCAAGCGCAGGATCGCTTTCCTGATGGATAACCTTATCCTCAAGCTCTTGCCGTTCTTGTTCGGCTTCGTTTTTCTTTTTGCGCCAGAAAACCATTAAATAATTCTACCTTTAAGTGATTGCCCATCTATAGCATAGGTTTCAATGTTAACCAAGCTACCGACCTTACATTCTTGGTCTAGCTTAACTTCTGCGAAATGTTCAGTTCTGCCAATATTTCCTTTTTCTACAATGACTTGCCTATTCTGTTTCATGTGAGACATCAAAAACTTATTAATTTGCTTTACGCCTTGTGCGCGTAATCTTGCGGCGCGTTCCTTGCGAATGGACATATCAATTGACGGCATTTTAGCCGCTGGCGTTCCTGGACGTTCAGAATAAGGAAAGACATGCAGAAAAGTTAAATCACACTCTTCAACGATATCCAGCGTATTTTGAAACATCTCTTCTGTTTCTGTTGGGAAACCCGCAATGATGTCAGCACCAAAAGCCATATCAGGACGATAGTCACGCGCGCGTTTACACATATCAATAGCATCCGCGCGTAAATGACGGCGCTTCATGCGTTTTAATATCATATCATCGCCCGCTTGTAAGCTCATATGCAGATGCGGCATAAGACGTGGCTCTTCGGCGATTAAGCGCCATAAATCATTATCAATTTCTACTGGGTCTAAGGAAGACAACCTTAAACGCGGTAATTCAGGTACTAGCGCCAATACACGGCGTATCATCTGACCCAAACTTGGTTGTCCCGGTAAATCCGCCCCATAAGATGTGACATCAACGCCCGTCATAACAATTTCGTTATAACCACTATCGACGAG
>JAMASZ010000016.1 GCA_023301585.1 Alphaproteobacteria bacterium
GCACGCCGCGCCGGCGCCCCGGCCGCCGCCGCCATACGCCAGGTCTCCGGCTCCCGCCAGGCCTCGCGTGCCGCGTCTCCCGCCGCCGCCCAATGACTATCTCATAGTCCAACCCGCGCAGAGGAAGCCCCATCGCATCCTCTCGCCGCGCCTAGCCTCAAGCTCAAATTCAGGCATTTAGGGCGCCATCAAACGGCATTCGAAGGTGACTCTCTCGCTGACACCGGTGCGATGATCTCGCTCATTCCTTATGAACTTATCGTGAAAAATGGTCTTGAGAATCAAATCAACAGAAAGAATAAAATCACACTTCGTGCCGCGAACAAAATCTCTATGCATTGCGCTGGATCAATCGATCTACTCGTTACCGTGAAGGCCACTAAGATATCTAAGAAGATTCATTTTAAAGTTTCTGACGACATCGACGAGATTTTCATTTCATATCATGATCTTATACGTATGGAAATAATTCCCCCCCATTTTCCCAACGCTATTTGTAATGCAATTAAAGCCGAAGAGGAAAAGGAGGAAAAGAAAGCATTTGCCAAGGTTAAAAACATGCTCTTAAAGCAATTTGAGGACGTCCTCCGTAATAATTTACCACGTGAACCCATGAAAGGGGAGGAAATGGTAATTCAACTCAAAGACGATGTCCCCATTAAGCCGTTAAAAATCTGCCGTTCACGCCAAGTTGCCCGCCACATTGAGCCCGGTGCCAAAGCCCTCACAGATGAGCTTATTGACACTGGTATCATAGTGGAGGAAAACGGGGTAACTGAGTGGGTCAGCCCAGGCCATTTCGTTCTTAAACCAAATGGGAAGGTCCGCTTAGTTACCGACTTTCAACAGCTTAATAAGTTTGTAAAACGACCCGTACACCCCTTCTCTAGCTCCGGAGAGATCATCCGTAGTATACCACACACAGCCAAGGTCTTTTGTACCTTGGATGCGGTGTCTGGTTACTTCCAGATCAAACTCTCTGAGCATAGTAGTAAACTAACGACATTTCTCCTCCCTTGGGGGAAATTTCGTTACTGTCGCTGCCCCCAAGGCTGTACAGCCAGCTCTGATGAATGGTGTTCCCGTTCGGACGTTCTCATAGCAGGTTTAGCTTGGGCGGCCAAAATTGTAGACGACATCCTAATTTGGGCGGACTCGATAGAAGAACTATTAAAACGAATAGCAATTATACTCTCTCGATGCAGAGAGGAAAAGATTACCATGTCACGTGATAAGTTCACTATCGGGTCCGAAGTAAAGTTCGCTGGATACATCGTATCCGGTACCGACGGGGTGAAACCCGACCCTGAAAAGGTGCAGGCCATAAAAGATCTCCCTCCCCCCGAAAATATCTCTAAACTACGTTCTTTTCTCGGGATGGCAAATCAACTTGGCAGCTTTATACCCGATTTATCACAAAGTACTATGCAGATGCGAAGCCTCCTGAAAAAGGAGACTAATTACGTTTGGACTCCCGAGATGCAAGTTGAATTCGAGAAAGCTAAATCGATTCTCACAGGACCTCTCGCTGTGTTCCCATTCGACCCCACCCTAAAAACCCGTCTCCTAACAGATGCGTCTCGCCTCCACGGCATTGGATACATTTTAGTCCAGTTCGATAAGAAAGAAGAATTAAATCAAGATATGAAGAAAGGCCATAAAACCCGCATCGTACAATGCGGCTCTTACGCCCTATCAGACGCCCAAAAGAATTATAGTACTATTGAAGTCGAAGCTCTCGCAATCGCAATCGCTTTAGAAAAATGCGACTACTTTCTCAGAGGCCTCGAACACTTCGAAATAGTTACCGACCACAAACCTCTTTTAGGTATCTTTAAAAAGCCCATTACTGAAATTGCTAATAATAGACTGCTCAAATTTAAGGAAAGATCTTCCCCTTACAACTTTGATATTCATTGGAGCGCAGGAAAGTACAATTATGCTGCAGATCTATTATCTCGCGACCCCATTTTTGGCCCCGTCGAAGATTCCCCTCTCGACGAAGAAAGAGAAATTATCGGCGTTTGTAACGCGATCATTTCCACCTCTCAAGATCCCGCGCTCGCTAACTTGCGCGAGAAAGCGCAAACAGATGAAGAATACAGAGAAATTGCGCGCGCATTCCGCAACAATACGCGCGCGACTTCCCTCGATCCCTCCCATCCCGCGCGCGCTTTCAAGAGTATATGGGACGAAATTTCCACCCTCCCCGGCGACAATGATTCCCTCATCCCTCTCCTTGTTTGGAATGACCGTATCATTGTTCCCAGAATCGCTCGTAAAGCCATCTTGGACTTACTTCATTTACCCCACCAAGGTCTGGATAAGACGCTCAAACGAGCGAAGCAAATCCTTTTCTGGCCCAATATGGCGAATGATATTAAGACCAAAATAGCTTCTTGCGACTCTTGCCAAAAATACCAACCATCTCAAAGAGCCCAACCTCTTCAGATGTTTACTAAGCTCACCACCAGGCCCATGGAATTATTAGGCGCCGACCTCTTCGAGGTCAAAGGCCAACAATTCCTGGCTTTGGTGGACGCTTTTTCCGGCTATTTACACGCCTATCCCCTAAGGAAAACTAGCTCTAAAGAAATAATCAACATTCTTCTTTCCTTCTTTCAAAATTTTGGTATACCACAACGCATTTTAACAGACAACGGACCGCAATTTCGAAGCGAGACGAAAAGCTTCCTCCTTTCCCAAGGAGTCGAACACGTCACTTCCTCGCCCTACCATCCCCAATCGAATGGTTTGAGCGAGGCGGCCGTTAAAAATGCAAAACGTATTATACTTAAATGTAAAGAAGAAAAGGAAAATATTGATCAGGCTTTGGCAGAGTTTAGAAATACACCCAGAATTAACGGAGACGGTAGGTCCCCTGCTGAGATATTTCTAGGCCGCCCAATCCGATCTCTAGTGCCCCAATTAATAACTTCCCCAGCAACAGTTATTAACAAAGTACACAATCCCACTCCTTTGGAACTGGATCCAGTGAAAAATTTGCCAGGCTACAAACTCAGCATTTTACTCCCAGGCGACATTGTGCTCGTTCAAAATCAATTGGAAAAGCATAAACCTTGGGATCGAATTGCAAAGATTTTAGGCCCCTCCAAAGATTCCACTGAATTTAGCTCCTACGATATCCTGTTTATCGATGATAATAGCTCATCCCGCAGAAATCGATCCCAACTAAAACTAAAGCCCGAAGTCAGCACTCTATACCCGGTTCTTCCCGAAAATCAAGAGACAAACTTGAATCTAGAAGAAAATAATCCGGAAAAACATGAATGTCAACTTCAGAGGCCCCCGCCTGAGATGCTAATTTCAGACAATCGCGAAGCAAATTCCAAAGCGACTCGAAATTACAATGATCAGTTCCCTGAGTTACGCCGATCTACGCGCATCTCGGCCAGGAATCAATGACTTTTTGGGCCGATTTAGCTCTCAATAAGCCTTTCATCCACGACGTTATGGGTAATACCAAAAGCACCCAAAACACCGCAGGGAGAGACCTCCGCATCAACCGTACTCGTAC
>JAMASZ010000017.1 GCA_023301585.1 Alphaproteobacteria bacterium
TTCTAATTCAGAACAAAGAATATTACTTTGTGCATTGGCGCTATGTGGCGTTAAAGCAATCAACAATATTATAAAGAGAATACGCATTATCAATTATTCCTAATTTTTAGTTTTCGGATATGAACAAACTTGCATTGTAACTTTTCCATTTGCATCACCTGGCAAGGAATAAAGTCTCATCATATCAATCGGGTTTTTGTTATCTTGATTTAATTCGTAGAAGAAAGTGTTTTCGCCTTTATAAGTCTTAGATCTTTTAAATCTAAACTTCTCGCTGGTGCCAGCATTGTCCTTAACTTCAATATAAATTTTCTTTGCCTTGTAGCTATCAAAATCTATCGTCAGATAGTGCCCTTGCGGTATGATGTTTTGCCCATCATTCTTTGCACTAAATAAAGCAAGTTCATCACCGTTGATTACGACTTCTTTAGTTAAGATAACATCTTCCCCCTTACACTTACCATACACAGAAGGTGTAATTTGGTTGTAAACGCGAGGGTGGCGGTAATTCACGTATACAGGCAGTTCCCAAATAACAATCTTAGGCTTATGAACCTTATACTCATCTGACGCCAGCCATGCTAGCATTGCTGTATCAATACCACCGCCTGATACTGCTAAATTCTCAACATCCGCACCAATATACTCACGAAGGAAGCCATCAAAATTTGCACGCGCCGCTGATTGCGTACTATTACTTGTGCCAACTAAAACAATCTCTGGTTTGATATCATCACCAAATAAGTCATCTTCACCACCACTATCTTTTAGGAAAGTTTTATAATCAGGAACGCGTTCTGGTGGCGTTTCACCGCCACAAATTTTATCGGTGTATTTTGAAAAAGTACCATACTGGTCGTAAGTGCCTTCCGCTTGCGTATAATACTCTTTCTTTTCCAATGAAGAATACACAGGCAACGCCTTAATCTTTTTAGCAATATTTTGCGCCATCATCTTCGCGCCATTAGAATCCCAATGGTGGTCGCGCTTATAATAGAACTTTTGCCCTGCTGAAAAACTCTCTATTTCGCCAATGGTAATCCCTTGCGCCTTCAAAGCCTTTGCTAAGTCTTGATAAGCCTTAACCGCGCGTCCCTTTTCAAATTCAGGATAGTTAATATATTCATCATGCAACATGCCGCGTGTCGGAATTAAACTAATCACCAACTTAATTCCTTGATGTTCATAAGCCTTATTTAGTCGTGCTATACGCCCAACTGTCGTTGGGTCTGATCTTAAATTATAGAAGAAGTCAGTTTTGGTTCTAAAAATCCAACCGTCTTTTCCTAAGAGTAATTTTTTGTAAGATTCATTATTCTCATAAAACTTATCATCATTTAGTTTTGCGCATAGCTTTACATCACTATTAACCATGTTGGGTTTTCTAACTTCACTGGTCTTGATTGTAGATTTTACAGGGTTTTCGCTTGTCTCAACATTTTCTTTAGGTGTATTGTTAGGGCTATCACTTGAATCACAAGCACTCAGCCCCAATAAACTAAACAAACAAACTGTTAGTAATACTCTCATTGTTTCGTAACCTCATAAGCCTGTGCGAAATAACGCTCTGGCATTTCCCAAATAATTAACTTTGGTGGTGTGTCTTTATAAGGTGTGCTTTTAAGATATTTATCCATTGTTTCAAAAGGACCTAATCCTTCATCTGCAACATTCAAAACATCAGCGCTCATTGCCTCTTTTAAGAACCCTTCAAAATTCCATAACTTATTAGCACTATAACTCGTTCCAACCAAGGTAATTTCTGGTGTCGCAGCATCAGAAAATAAATCGACTTCTGCATCAGCTGTTTCGTTCGCAATTTCCATTGTTTCCAACTTAATAAAGCTGTCCTCTTTCAAACCGACTTTTTCTGCGGCAACGCCTGTTAGCACATAACGCATCAAATCACCCTCATAAGTCATTTCTTCAACTACTTTGGATTTATACTCTTTAGAAGAAATCCCCATATAAGACCATTTTCTGGTTGTCTTTGCAGCTGTAGAAAGCGCAGCTACTCGCGCACCTATCGGCGTCCAATGTGTATCAGTCTTTAAAAACAGGTGATTATTCCTTGTTGGTTTATATATCTTACTTAGATTTACGTATGAAACGCCATACTCATCAAAACGTCTTAAAATGTTTTGATATTGCCCTTTCCAGTATGATGGGTACTCATAACGACCTAATTTATCCTGATATATCCGCGCTTTTGCAGGAATCGGTACAATAAACAGCTTAATATCCCGCCCTGAGAGCGTTTTATGCACTTTTTCTACATATTTTAGTGAATTATCGATGTTTTGTTCAAAATTAACTGACTTTTCGAACTCTTCATTGGTAAATAACCATCCATCTTGACCAATAATTACACCTTCTTTACCTTCACCAAAAAGGGCATACCCAGCACTATTCCAGGTTGCAATACTGATATCACGGTGAATAAGGGCTTTATCAAAATCTTTTTCGTATGAGCTAGCTACTTTTCCATCAAGCAATGATTTTGAAGCCTCTTGAGGTGCCTCAACGTCACGAAAAGCCATGACTGAAGCTCCAAAAGCCACAACCATAAAAATAATTATAGAAAATGCACATAAATGCTTTGTTTTCATCTCAAGTTCCTTTATAAGACACCTTTAATACATATTTATACATAAAAAACAATGTCTTTTAAGCAGGAGTTAATAATATGCGCATTAGTGTTTTCGGAATTGGTTATGTTGGAGCGGTGACTTCAGCGTGTCTGTGTGACACAGGTCACACGGTTATTGCCGTTGATAAAGACCCTATTAAAGTAAAGTGCTTGGCGGAAGGTCAATCACCAATTATCGAGAAAGATCTTGATACTTTAATTGAAAAGCATGCAAAAGCAGGTACATTAAAAGCAACCTTAGATGTTAAAGAAGCAGTTGAAGAGTCAGATATCTCCTTAATCTGTGTTGGAACGCCTTCACGTGAAGATGGCTCCCTTGACCTTGCTTACGTTGAAACTGTTTGCAAAGAAATTGGCGAAACAATCAAAAACAAAGACGGCTTCCACACAGTTGTTCTTCGTTCAACAATGGTACCAGGTAGTGCTAATGATATTTGTAAGCCTATCCTTGAGGCTGCTTCTGGTAAAAAAGCTGGTGTAGATTTCGGATTTGGTAACAACCCAGAATTCCTACGCGAAAGTACAGCTATCTTTGATTACTACAACCCTCCTAAAATTGTGGTTGGTGCAGATGATGAGAAAAGCGCTGAAATGATTATGGCTCTTTATGAAGGTATCGAAGCTCCTCGCGTTA
>JAMASZ010000018.1 GCA_023301585.1 Alphaproteobacteria bacterium
AAACTTCGCATTGCTTTTATGGGGACGCCAGATTTCGTAGCGCCAACAATGCAGGCGTTAGTAGATAGCGCCCATGAAGTTGTTTGTGTTTACACGCAACCACCGCGTGAAAAAGGACGTCATAAACAATTAGAAAAAACCCCTATTCATGTTTTAGCTGAATCTTTGGGAATTGAAGTTCGTCATCCTGCTAATTTTAAAGAGGCAAGTGATGTCGAAGCGTTTAAGGATTTAAACTTAGACGTGGCGGTTGTGGCAGCGTTTGGTATGTTACTGCCGCAGGCGATATTAGATGCGCCAAAGCATGGCTGTATTAATGTGCATCCGTCTTTACTGCCGCGCTGGCGTGGTCCTTCACCGGTACAATACGCTATCTGGAAGGGTGACGCGCAGACGGGGGTGTCCGTGATGAGTTTAGAGAAATCAATGGATACGGGACCTATTCTGGCGCAAGGAACGTGTGACATAACAGATGAGATTACGTTTACGCAGTTGAATGAAGTGCTTTGGATACGTGGGACGGTTTTGCTGGAAGAAGTGTTAGAAAAATTAACTGAAACTGGTGCGCTAAATCCGAAAGTACAAAGTGATGAGGGTGTCAGTTACTGTAAATTATTTACCAAAGAGCAAGGGCTCATTGATTTTAATAATACAGCGATAGAAATTGATAGACAGATACGTGGGCTTAATCCATGGCCAGGGACGTGGTGTCATATGAGTGATGGAAAACGCTTAAAGGTTATTGAGGCGTCAGTAGTGTCAGATAATGCCAATGGTGGCGTAGGTGAAATTTTAGACGGTGGTGTTATTGCTTGTGGTGATGATAGTGGTCTTCAGTTGAATGTTGTTCAGCCAGAAAATAAGAAGCCGATGGATATTGCAGCGGCGCTTAATGGTGGGTATTTAAAAGTTGGAGAGTTTTTAAAGTGACACGCTGGCGATTAACCATTGAATATAATGGCGCGCCATATAGTGGGTTTCAGCGCCAGCCTGATGCGGTGACTGTGCAGGGCGTTATCGAAGATGCAATTGAAAATTTCTGCCAACAAAGATTGACTGTAACCGTTGCTGGACGTACAGATGCGGGTGTCCATGCCAAGGGACAAATAGCGCATTTAGATTTGGATTATAAAACAGCTGATGGTCGTCCACGTGCGATTGATGGGCATGGGTTAGCCAAGGCTATTAATGCCCATATGATAGATGAAGCGGTGTCGATTATTCACTGCGAAGAAGTCGATGAGGATTTTCACGCACGCTTTACAGCAAAAAACAAACTTTATACTTATAAGATTATTAACCGACCACATGACCTGACAATTGAAAAAAATTTCGCGTGGTGGTTTAAGCGTAAATTAAATGTTGAAGCCATGTGTGAGGCATCAAAGCACTTAATCGGCACACATGATTTTTCAACATTTCGTGCGGCAGAATGCCAAGCAAATTCACCGATAAGAACTGTTGATAAATTTGATATTGAATCACGCGATATTTTAAATGGACAAGAAATTCTATGTCATGTAGAAGGGCGTTCGTTCTTGCATCATCAGGTTCGAAATATGGTTGGGTCGCTAACGCTCGTCGGTGAAGGTAAGTGGAGTGGTGATGACTTCAAACGCTCTTTGGAAGCCGCTGACCGCAAAGAAGGTGGACCCAATGCGCCGCCAGATGGGCTTTACTTAGTCCGTGTAGACTACAAATAAATTACAGAAAGACAGATTGCTATGATTACGAAAGAAAAAAAGGGAATGCTTTTATCTTTGGGAGGGTTTAGCCTTTTCGCGATTGGCGATTTGTTCATTAAATTCTTAGCAGATGATGGTTTCAAGGCTGTTGAAATTGCGTTCTTTTTAAATATGTTTTACTTGCCGTTTTTGATGCTTTTGTCTCCCGTCATTGGTGGGATTAAAGCCACGTTGCGAACAAATAATTTATGGCTCCATGTCTTGCGTTCCTTGTTTGGAATTGTGATTTTTATTATTAATGTCACCGCTTTTCAAAAGTTAGGATTGAGTTTGGCGTATACGCTGATTTTCGCCGCGCCATTTTTCTCGACCATTTTGGCTTATTTCTTTTTGAAAGATGTCATACATAAACATCGTTGGACGGCTATTTTGCTTGGATTTATTGGGGTGATGGTTGTTCTACGTCCTGGAGTTACGGTGTTAGACCCAATTGCATATGCAGTTTTATTTGGCGCGTTTTTAATTGCGGTTAATAATTTGTTGGTACGTAAAATCGGTGAAGATGAGCCGTTAATGGCGTTCTCCCTGTTTGGCTGTATTATTGGGCTACAAGTCTTTGGGGTGTTGAATTTTTGGGATGGTGAGTCAAATATTCCGATAGGCACTGACTGGATTTATTTCTTTATCATTGCCTGCTTCCATATCTGTGGGAGTTTGATGACGTCACGTGCCTTTGCGATTGCGGATACCTCAGTGGTTGCGCCGTTTCATTATGTGCAACTGCTTTGGGGAACTGGATTTGGGATTGTGATTTTCTCGACCGTGCCAGATGTTTGGACAGGGATGGGTGCGTTGATAATTGTATTTAGTGGAATCTACATGATCTACCGTGAACATGTGATGAACCAGAATATTACGACTGGTATTACGTCACACGGGGCGCTTGACCAAGATTAAAGTCAAAAAAAGAGCCGCTAATTTTTAGCGACTCTTTTAAAATATTGTTTGGTTCTATTTAAGCTTTTTTTCTAGCGGCTTGTTCTTTTTTCTTCGCAGCACTTCTTATTGGGCTACGTTTACCAGCACCTGGCTTGAACTTTGCGCTTTTGTATACTTTTTCAGAAGGTTTTTTGAAAGAGTTATTCTTGCTTGCGCTTCTTGGCTTATCACCGCGTGAATCAGAACGGCTATCATTTGATGAACCAGTACGTTTCTTCTTATTGTAAGGTTTTTTATCACCTGCATAAGACTCGTCACGTTTGAAAGAACTTCTCTTGTCGCCTGAAGAATTGCCATCACCTGCAAATTTATTTTTAAAATTATTATTGCGTTTAGCTTTTCCTTCGCCTTCTTTTTTGTAGTTACCACGTGAATCGCCACGGTTGTCATCACGATTATTATCACGTGAGTCATTATGTGGTTTTTTCTTCCAATCGCGTTTTTGACCATTATTATCTGAACGGTCGTCACGGTTTCTTGAGTTGCTGTTGCGATCATACTTGCTCGCGTTTGGTTTACCGCCACGGCTGTCTGAACGTCCGCCACGATCATTACGCTTGCGACCTTTACCGACTTTACCGCCTTTGCGTCCTGATAGGTCACGTGAGCCTTTTTTCATTGCAGCTTCTGGGTCTAATAACATTTCAATGGCATGCCACTGACGACCTTCTTGTTTAGATACGAATGACATGGCACAACCAGTTGCACCAGCACGCGCTGTACGACCCATACGGTGAATGAAGTCTTCAGCCACTTGTGGTAAGTCATAGTTAATAACGTGTTCAATGTGAGGAACGTCCAAACCACGTGCTGCGATATCTGTTGCAATCAGAATTGTGAATTTCTGTGCGCGGAATTGACGCATTACCTGGTCACGTTTACGTTGACGTAAATCACCGTGAAGCGCATCTGCTTCGAAACCATCACGACATAAGTTCTTTGCAATTTTTTCAGTGCTGTATTTTGTTTTAACAAAAACGATTACAGAACCTTGGCGATTTGTCAGTTGTGTTTTCAACTCATCGAATTTTGCACTTTGGTCAATATGAATAACCTCTTGTTTGATTTTTGGTGCAATAATATTTGTCTCACCTACAGAAATACGTTTTGGATTATCAAGATATTTAGAAGATAATTTAACAATTTCTTTTGGCATTGTTGCAGAGAACATCAATGTTTGACGCTCACGCGGAAGGTGTTTCACGATTTCATCAAGCTGAACACCAAAGCCCATATCAAGCATACGGTCAGTTTCGTCCAATACTAAGAAACCAGTGTCTTTCAGCTTGATTGTACCACGACGCAAATGGTCATTAATACGACCAGGTGTTCCAACGATGATACGCGGATTTTTTTGCAGTTGTGAAAGTTGTTTAGGGTAAGGTTCGCCACCAATAATGAAGGCTGTGTTTACTTTACCTTTTTGACCCAGTAGTTGATGCACAACATCAAGAACTTGTTTCGCAAGTTCGCGTGTTGGTGTCAGGATAAGGGCGTTGCCAACTGGTGAGCGTAAAATCATTTCAATCATTGGGATTGAGAATGCTGCTGTCTTACCAGTACCTGTTTGAGCAGAACCAAGGATATCTTGTCCTTGAAGTGCTACAGGGATTGCTTGTTCTTGAATTGGGGTTGGGCTTGAATAGTTCATAGCTTCTAAAGAAGTATTTAGTTCTTCAGATAAGTTAAAGTCATTGAATGTTGTCATCACATTACTCTTTTCTGCAAAAATGCATTTAAATTCACCCCTAACATTATGTGAGGGGTGCGCATATAAAGTTCTAAAAGGTGCTTACCTAATAAATCGAACTTTGCAAAAAATGTAGGGGGTTTTGTGATATCCCATAGTCGGCGTAATTAGTATCATTGGCGGACTATTTTTTCGTAAGCTCTTTTCCCATATAGGGGAATTTATAAACTCTGCGGTTGTTTTGACAGCTTTCGAGTATTCTGTCAAATTTATTTTTACTATTATTTATAGATACTTAGCGCTTTTTCTTAATATATCTTGGTTTTTCATGCACTTAAGCGACAATTAAATGCTTTTCGATATTACCATCTTGGTCAAATACACGACCTCTTCTTTTAGGCGCTTTGGGACTTTTATTAGAATAAGTAGAGTGTTGGTCGTATTGTAATTCTCCATTTGCGGCATTATCAATCTCAGCGTCTGAGAAGCCAGCTTTTCTTGCTATATCAGATAATTTTGCAACACGACGCTCCAAGGTTGGGTGTGTTGAGAATAAATTTCTTAATTCACGTTGTATAAAGGGTTGGTCTTTAGGTTCAGGAATTCCTGCCGCTTTATGAAGCGCAGTATTTACTTTTCTGAGCGCTGTAATCATTGCTAATGGGTTTGCGCCATATTCGATTGCACCACGATCGGCTTGATATTCGTTACTTCTGCTGAAAGATTTGGTTAGCATGCCCGCACCCATTGAAAGTCCGACTGTTGCAGCGCAGACAGGTAGGAATGCTGGGTTTGCTAATTGTACGATTCCAAGTGCTAAAGCGCCACGTGCTGTGCCTATTTTTAATTTTAGGTGCGGGTCATGGCTGTCTGCAGTTGCCTTGATTCCTGCTTGTGCTAAGGCACCACCAACAACATAGGTAGCTAAACCGCCTAAACCTGCGCTAAATGTGCTCGTTACAACCGTCGCCCCAAAAGTAATTGTATTCGCGTTCACTGCGACATCTTGCATAAATTTTTGTGGGATTGATTTTTGAAGGTGCATTGAGGCTGCATGAACAAATTCATGTGCTAAAACCGCTTCTTCTTCTTCACATGTGAGCATATCTAGTAAAGGCTCAGTAATCATTACAAGTGGGGTGTTCAAACCCATTACTTGTGCATTTGGAAGGCGGGCTTCCTTGTTAAACATGTCTTTGAAGCTGTCTACTAAGGGGTTTGTATCTTGACCATTTCTAATCATTCTTTCCGCATCGACGCGAAAACCGTGAATACGTTCTTTCCCTTTTTTTAGACCCGATTTCTCGTAGAGGGTTTTGGCCATTTTTCCTAAGTTGGGTGAGAATTTATGCTTTTCTGGGTGAACCCGTAAGCTATCTTCAGCGAACTCTTCATAGTTTTTTCTACCCTTATGAGCATTAAAACTTTTATAAGCAACATAACCAGCTGCTCCTAATATAAAATATGGGCTTCCAATTGCAGCAGTAGCGGCAATAACTCCCCCTGTTGCTGCGTAATGACCGGCGGCGTTTAGGGTATCTTTTAATCTATATAATTTGCTTAACACATAACTATATATGCACAATATGCATACCTAGGTCAATATGAAAATGCCCTCTAAAGCATAAAATCTCTAAAGGGCATTAAATTTTTTAATCAGTACTAATAAGTGAGTATTTTAATCACGCAGTAAATCGTTAATGCCTGTTTTGCTTCTGGTCTTTTCATCAACGCGTTTTACGATAACGGCACAGGCCAAGTTAGGACCAGGGTTTCCGTCTGGTAATGGCTTGCCAGGGAGTGTTCCAGGAACAACGACTGAGTATGAAGGTACGCGACCATAAGTGATTTCACCTGTTGCGCGATCGATAATTTTTGTAGAGGCACCTAAGAAAACACCCATTGAAATAACGGAGCCTTCTTCGACTACGACACCTTCAGCAACTTCAGAACGCGCGCCGATGAAAACATTGTCTTCGATGATAACAGGACCAGCTTGTAATGGTTCAAGAACGCCACCGATACCAGTACCACCAGAGATGTGGCAGTTCTTACCAATTTGAGCACAAGAGCCAATTGTGGCCCATGTATCAACCATTGTACCTTCGCCAACATGCGCGCCCAGATTAACAAAGCTAGGCATTAGAACAACGTTTGGTGCGATGTACGCAGAGTGACGTACGATACAGTTAGGAACAGCGCGGAAGCCAGCTTCTGAAAATTCAGCATCGCCCCAGCCATGAAATTTAGAAGGAACTTTGTCCCACCAGCTTGACCCTTGTGGTCCGTTGCTCATGGCTTCCATTGGGTTTAGGCGGAAGGATAAAAGAACTGCTTTTTTAAGCCACTGCTTAACAGTCCAAGTACCGTCAGTTTTTTCAGCGATACGTGCTTTACCAGAATCTAGAGCATTTAGAGCTTCGTTCACGGCGTTGCGTACGTCACCTTTTGTGTCAGTGTTAATTGTATCGCGTTCGTCCCACGCTTGATTGATAATGGCTTCTTGATTCATTTGTCTATCCGTATAGTTTAGCGGTTGATATAAAAATTATTTACAATGGTTTAATCACAATGCACTGCAAAATTCAATGGAACATATTATCTTTAGCGGAATGGAACGGTCATTTTGACCAAATTGCGCGCTCCAATGTCTTGCAGAGTTACACATACGCGCAGGCACAATGTAAGTTAAAGCGCCAAAAGGCGCGGTGGGGCTTAATCACTATTGATGATAAACCTGCTGGATTGGTTCAGATTTTAGAGGCTGGGATTTTAAAGAATTTGTTTCACGCGGTGATCTTAGACCGAGGCCCGCTTTGGTTTGAGGGCTTTGGCGGGGTCATACATATTAAATTGTTCTTTGAGGAATTTGACCGTCAGTTTCCTAATCGTTTTGGACGCAAAAGGCGGATCATCCCTGAAATACAAGCAAGCCCAACGGCTGAGGCAGTTATTAAGCAAATCGGATTAGAACGATTTGAGGAGCAAACACCGTATCAGACGCTTTGGTGGGGTTTGATGCAAAGCGATGAAGAGGCACGTGAGGGTTTAAGGTCAAATTGGCGAGGAAGTCTTAAAAAAGCGGAAAATTCTGATATTAGGATTGAGTGGGATATAACAGGCAAATTAATGCCTTGGATGATGTTGCATTATAAAATCGATAAAATGAATAAAGGTTATTTGGGGGCGTCGCCTCAATTAATGGACAATCTCGCCATATTTTCAGCACGAGATAACCCTATGGTAATAGGGAAGGCAAGTCTGAAAGGTGAGGATATTGCAGGCGTTTTGTTTATTAAACATGGGCGCAGTGCAACTTATCAAATAGGATGGTCTTCGGATAAAGGACGGGAGTCAGCCGCGCATCATTTGCTTCTATGGCAGGCTCGAAATGTATTACAACAATTAGGCGTTAAAGAGCTTGATTTAGGAGGCGTAAATGACGAAACAGCAGCAGGTGTTAAAAAGTTTAAATGTGGTACAGGAGCCGATGAAATTGAGCTTATTGGGCAATATCACTAAAGGTTTTGTTGTGGCGATTGCTACATTAAGTGTCGTTGTGCCATTCGCACACGCACAAGAAGTAAAGGCAACAGCGCAACAACAAGAAATGCGTTATGACGTCTACGCTGGCGGTATTCATGCGGTTGAGGCGAATATTAAGACAAATATTTCGGCGGATAATAACTACGATATGTCCGTTTATGCGAAAACGCACGGTATGTTAGGTAAGTTAGCGCCTTGGAAGGGGACGTTTTCTGCCAAGGGTTGGACACCTGGTCAGAATGCCCAATTCCAACCCAGTGAACACAAATCAGAATCTATGTGGCGCAAAGAGCTAGAGGTTAAAACATACCATTATAATCCAGATGGAACGTTTAATAAGTACACACTCGCGGATAAAGATAATAAACGTGCCTCAGAGAAGGTTGATTCTGCCCTAACTAAGGGAACAACAGACGTTATTAGTGCAACATTAGCGATGATGGACGCAGTTGCTAAGGGTCAAAAATGTGAAGGAGCTTCTGATGTTTTTGATGGCAAACGCCGCTTTAAACTTATTTTTAATCACAAGCAGACAGTACAGTTGAAGAAGTCTAAATATAACCTATATGAAGGTCCTGCGACGGAATGTAGCGTTGAAGTGAAGCCAGTTGCAGGAAAATGGCATGACAAACCACGTGGTTGGATATCAATTCAGGAACAGGGTCGTGAAAGCGGTAAAATGCCAACGGTTTGGTTTGCTAAAGTAGACGAAAACCAAGTTGCTGTACCCGTTAAAGTACGTGTTAAGACTGATTATGGGACGTTATTTATGCATTTGACGGAGTATCAGAGCAGTGCGAAGAAGCTTAAGTTAAAATAAAAGCATAAATGTCATGTTTTGCAACATGATGTGACTTGATTTGTTGTACGTTTTATTGAGAATAGCGAGATGACAAATAAAACACCCATTGCTGTTGTTATTTTAGCCGCTGGTCGCGGGACTCGTATGAAGTCTAAACGCCCTAAGGTTATGCATAGAATCGCTGGTCGCCCAATGATTTCATGGCTGATTGAAACGGCAGAAGAGCTAAACCCAGAAAAAATTATTGTTGTGACGGCGCCAGACATGGACGACGTCGCAGAAGTTATTGCACCACATGCACGTGTTATTCAGAAAACACAATCAGGCACAGGGGATGCGGTTAAGCCTGCATTAGAACTGTTGAAGGACTTCGACGGAAAAGTTTTAGTTCTTTTGGGTGATGAGCCATTTTTAGATAAAATTGCTTTAGAGCAAATGATTGCAACAGGTGGTATTTCTGTCATGGCGATGACTCCAGAAAGTTCGACGGGTTTTGGTCGCATGGTTGTACGTGCTGATGGAAGTCTCGAAAAAATCGTTGAAGAAAAAGATTGTAGTGACGAAGAACGTCAAATCGATCTTTGTAATGCGGGTAACTTTTGTATTCCTGCTAGTCATTTGGAAAAATGGTTATCAGCGCTTGGTAATGACAACGCACAAAAAGAATACTACCTGACAGATATTCCAAACATCGCTGAAAAAGATGGTTTTAAAACGCAAGTTATTGAAGCAGAGTGTGATGGTTTTTGGGGCATTAATTCGCGCTTAGAATTAGCGTGCCATGAAGCGCTGGCGCAAGATATGCTGAGGGCGCAAGCCATGGATAATGGGGTAACACTAATTGCCCCCGCAACAGTGACCTTTAATTGGGATACTAAAATTGGGCAAGATGTTGTTATTGAGGCGAATGTTATTTTTGCGGCTGGTGTCACGATAGAAGACGATGTACGTATTCTTGGGTTTTCTTATATTGAAGAATCGCATATTGAAAGTGGCGCAACAATTGGACCATTTGCACGTCTGCGTCCAAAAACACGTATTGGCGCAAAAGCAAAAGTTGGGACATTTGTTGAAGTAAATCGCTCAACGATAGAAGCGGGTGCAAAGGCACCACATTTATCCTATTTAGGTGATGTTACCATTGGGGCTAAAACCAATATTGGTGCGGGAACAATTTTTGCAAATTATGATGGTTTCTTTAAACATAAATCAACCGTTGGTGAGAATGTCTTTATTGGCTCTAACACAACATTGATTTCGCCAG
>JAMASZ010000019.1 GCA_023301585.1 Alphaproteobacteria bacterium
GGTCAGCGCGTCCACATTCAGGACGTGAGCGAGAGGAGCTGGGGATTCAACGCTGGTGTCGTTACTGACATTCTCTCTGGAGGCCGCTCATATCATGTGAGTACTGACGCCGGTCTTTTTCGCCGGAATCGGCGCCACCTCCGCCCAGCTGTCGGTTGCTCGACGCCACATGTCTCCGAGCCGACGCCTTTGGTCGTCACGCCTTCGACCCCGACCTTGCCACGTCGATCACCACGAGTCCGGAAGAGACGTGTTACTTTTGAAGCTGGAAGCTGAATTATCGCAAGATTTTGAAGACAATAACAGACGAGGTTTCGTGTTTTTTATTCCTTGTATTTCCGAACATTTGAAGATCACATTCGTTACGCCTTCGTGAAGAGCGCCCTCTGTGTTTTTAATTTTAAGTTTTTTCCCTTCGTGTCTCGAGAAAAAACTGGAAGGAAGATATAAGAAGCTACTACTATCATACCACCATTACCTCGTTAGTACGAGGTTCCGTGATTCCATCTCTTGTCTGTTAATTGACTACCTCTGTCCCTTCTATTAATTGATCTTGATTACCTAATGTGTTACTGTTTGTTGTGATCAATTAAGTTAAATAAATCAATCTTAAACTGAACTCCAAAGAGTGAACAACTGTCTCCATATCCCGCCCTTACATGGCCCGTGTATAGGCGACGCATCTGCGCCCCAACTACACCATCTGACACGCCGTGAGCCAAGTGCCCAGCTTGTCACAGTCACGACACCGCTCGTCACCGGAAAGACCGAACGACCGCGACACGTCAAACGACTCTGAACCAGCTCAAGCACTGCCTCGACACGACTGCCACGTACGTCAACGAGACGAAGACACCGCCCAACAGGACGGAGAACGTCCACGACCACGTCCGCCATGTCGTACTCGAGACAAGGACTCACCAACGTGAAGACCGGTTTGTTGACGAGGATCAAGAACATCGATAAGTGGAACAAACCGTCCGCCACCACTGCATCACTATGGGATAGATTCGACAAGTTGGAGACAGCTCGGACGGAGCTCGACGAGAAGTGGGAGACTTTCCTGGGTCCGGATCCGAGGGAAACGGATCTGAAGACATTCTACACGGAGAAGGAATACCTGGAGTTATGCATCTCCAGGGATGGAGACCTGGGAGAAATTGACGACGCGATTTGTCTCTGCGGCGACAGGATCATGTCCCGGGAGGCGGAGCAAACCGCCAACACCAGCACCAACACAACGTCGAGACCGCCTCAATTCCGTCTAGTTTCTGACATGAAACCGTCTACCCTCACAGCGAGTTGTTCCCCTCCAGAAATGAGGGATTGGGTTGAACGGTTCTGGGAGTATTGGGAAGCATCAAACCTCTCAGTAGCCCCAATCAAGGCCCAAAAGGGGGCATTAAAATCGTGTCTGGCACCGGAACTAACCCTGTCGATCTCTGACGAGTTGAAGGAGGCAACAAAGCTCGAGGATGTCATCAAGGCCATCGAGAGCCACTTCCTCACCCTGTACCCATTATTCAGACGACGATACGAAGTACTATTTAATTTTAAGAAGAATGGCCGCCCATTTAAGGAGTTTATCAACGAGTTCAGAAAACGCGCGATCGAGGCCGATCTAAAGGAAGGACTAACACTCGATGATATCACGGTATTTTTCGGGTATGCGGCCACACAGAGCGAAACACAGCTCTTTTTGAAATTGAGAGAGATCGAGAAACCGACGATGAAGACCATGATAGCCAAGGCTGTAGCCTACGAGCAGGCACAAGAAGATGCGAAGAAACTACCCGTGACCCCCGTGAACACCGCCAACTCCAACGTCAACGTCATCGAGTCGACCAACGACGTCAGGGAGGAGACCGCATCGGAGGTGTACGCAGCCGTGTCCGCCGCGTGCCAAGGATGCGGGTCGATGAAACATGCTCGAGATCGGTGTCCTTTCCGACAAAAGGAATGTTACAACTGCGGAAGGTTGGGACATATCCGGGATAAGTGTCGGTCCCCCCCCAAATCGAGAGACAGGTCGGAGTCCCGATCCCAGTCGAGAGGACGGGACCGAGGAAGGTCACGGGAGAGACAGCCATCAGCTCGACAATCTTCGTCATCACGACCACACTACCACTCCTCCGGAAACGCGAGAAGCCCGGCTCGGATCAATAATATCAACTCTACCGAGGACAAGGTCGAGATCAAGGCCGCGGGTTCGAGATCTTCATCACTGAGTAGAATATCCATGTTTTGCTCGGTACCAGAGAGAGATATCTCGTTCAGTCTGGTAGCCCTGCCAGATTCCGGAGCAGCCCGGACAGTGGTCCCGCCACGAGATGTACCCCCCGGGGTGAGTTTAGTCCCGTCGAAGACGAGATTGGTCGCGGCAAACGGCACGAGCATCACGAACCACGGAGAGTTCGAATTTCAAGCGAAAGTTGACGGTGGACCTGAGACGAAAATTTCCGCCATCGTGTCTGATCTCCCAGGACCAGCTCTAGTGGGGTGCGAGGACCTCAAGGAGCTAGGCGTCCTTCCTCGTGAATTCCCAGCTATTTGCGAGAAGGAGAAGAAGATAAAGACGAACTACGAAGCAATTGTAAACGCGATCGGACGCATCGAGGCTCCGGAGAATGTCGACGAGATTGTCTATTTTTTGAGCGGAAAGACGATTGTTGTCAAACAGTGCGACGACGACGTGTACGAGAACATGGTCTCCAAGGAGACAGCCCTCGGGTCGACCTCCACCTCCGAGAAGAACAAGGATGAGGTGGAGCTCTCCTCCCCCGAGGAGCCCAAGAAGAAGAAGATGACCGACACCCTCAAGGCCGCCATCGAGAGGGCGATCGCCAGGAACGGGGGTTCAAAGATCGATCCACGCCTTGCGGACATGATCCGTCGAGAGGCGGAGCGCGGGGTTCTCGGCACGACTCTGGGAGACGCGGCGGGGAAGCTAGCGGCGGGGGGACCAATGGAAATTGAATTAAAAAATAAAGATGTTTTTAACCCTTCCCGCCCGTGTCATGTTACTACAGCAAGAGAAGTACCAATTCACTTCCAAAAACCCGCGTCTGACCTCGTCAAGGAGCTGATCGACTCCAAGGTTATGGTCAGCGAACCCGAGCCAACCGCATGGTGCAGCCCCGCCCACTTTGTCCCCAAACCCAACGGTAAAGTTCGTCTGGTAATCGACTACAGACGTCTTAATGAAGAAACTTTACGACCAGTCCACCCATTTTCAAGCGTACCTGATTTAATGCGGAAAATTTTGCCGGAGTCTCGTTACTTCGGCAAACTTGATGCTATTCACGGTTACTTTCAAGTCCCATTATCTGATTCGGCATCAAAATTATGCACGTTTCTTTTACCAGAGGGAAAATTCAGACCTCTCGTCGCTCCCATGGGATGGAAAGGATCCGGCGACGTCTTCAGTCTACGAACGGACGCTGCGTTTGCCGAACTAATAAGACGCAAGTGGATAGCCAAGATTATTGACGATATTTGCCTCCAAGCCAAAACTATGGACGAATTGATAGCTCGTCTACAAGTTGTATTTGACATTTGTTTCGACTCGGGAATCACTCTTTCCCTCGACAAATTTCAAGTCGGCACAGAGGTGGAGTTTGCCGGATTCATCGTGTCCGCCGACGGACTGAAGCCGGACCCCTCCAAGGTCGCCGCCATCGCCAAGTTCCCCTCCCCCACCAATTTGACCGGTCTCAGGTCGTTTTTGGGGTTGGCGAACCAGTTGGCCACCTGGATGCCGGATTTTGCGCAAATGACGACGAAGATGAGACAGCTTTTGAAGAAATCTTCGGCTTGGCTATGGCTTCCCGAACACGAGGACGAATTTCGTCGAGTTCGAGACATTCTTGTTTCACCACATGTTGTGAAACCATTTGATCCCGACCTCCCTACAGAACTTTTGACCGATGCATCGAATCTAAACGGACTAGGATACGCTCTTGTACAACGAGAAAAATCTGGTCGACCCCGACTAATACAGTGTGGAAGTTGCTCTTTATCACCCGCTCAGAAAAACTATGCAGCGATTGAACTCGAGCTGTGCGCCATCTGGTGGGCGGCTGACAAGTGTGATTTTTTCCTGCGAGGCCTCCCAAAGTTTTTGATTCGAACGGATCACAAGCCTCTGCTCGGAATTTTCAAGAAACCGCTGGCTGCTCTGGGAAATTCACGTTTACAGAGATTGAAGGAAAACTTGACTCGTTACCAGTTCGATGTTGACTGGGCACCGGGAAAATCTCACCTGATCGCTGATGCGCTGAGTCGCGCACCTCTTTTTCCCCCTGCGGACATGGACGACGAGTTGGCCATCTGCGCCGCGGTGTCTTTGGACGACCCGTCCCTGAAATTGATCGCGAGTCACATTGATGACGAATACTGTCTTTTATCCGAGTTAACCCAGCGTCACGCCCTCGAAAAGCTCCCATCAAATTTATCTCCTTACCAGTATATTACCGACGAACTTCGAGAACAGGGAGGAGTTCTGCTGGCCGGAGATCGTCTTGTTGTCCCTCGCGGTGCTCGCCCGGCTGTGATTGATCTTTTGCACGCGAGTCACTCTGGAATAACGAAGACAATTGAACTCGCGAATCAACTGTACACCTGGCCGGGGATGAAGAACGAAATTAAATTGAAGATATCAACATGTGCAGAGTGTGTACGTGTACTACCGTCCCAAGAGACGGAACCCGTCCTTCCGGAGACAGCAGATCACCCCATGGAAAAAGTCTCGGTCGATCTTTTCGATCTCAAAGGTAAATCATTTCTGTTAATGGTCGACCGATATTCGGGATTTTGCTTCACTAAGCAGTTGCGATCTCTATCAACGGAGTCGATGTGGTCCATTCTCAGGGACTGGTTTTTCCAGTTTGGATTTCCACGTGAATTGAAGTCTGATAACGGTCCTCAATTCAGGCAGAAATTCACGGAATTATGTGAGACCGCAGGTGTCTCTCACAAGACATCGTCACCCTACAACCCAGCCTCGAACGGCCTGGCCGAGGCTGGAGTTAAATCGGTGAAGAGACTACTTGGGAAGACGGGCGGAAATGACGGACCGGTTTTTCGCGCAGCATTTCTTGAATGGAGTTGCACACCACGCGGAGACGGTTTCTCACCTGCTGAAGCTTTTTTCGGCCGCCGCCCACGATCACAACTTCCATCTGCGAGACCGGCTCTTTTCGACCGAGAACAATTCGAGACGTCTCGTGAAGTATACCGAGACAAGATGGTCGAGGCCGCCCGAGGACGGGCTCTCAAGCCCCTGGT
>JAMASZ010000020.1 GCA_023301585.1 Alphaproteobacteria bacterium
GCTCTAAATCTAACGTCAGATGAACGTAGTGCTCGCGCTCGCGCTCTAGAAGAAGCGTTAAAGAATGGAGACAGCAAATCGTCTCTTCCTCCTCCTCCTTCTGGCGGTCCTTCAGCAACAGAGCTTGCAAAAGAAGAGAATGCTAAAAACCGCGAAAGTGCAGAAGATGCGCGTAAACGCGAACTTGAAGAATTACAACGCATTGAAGCTCAAGAAAAGGCACACACTGCAACTGCTGATAAACAAAACCAACAACGCTTCCAACAGCAACAAGCGGTCAGCCCTTCTCGTAAAGCAGCTGAAGAAGCAGAAAAATTAAAACGTACTGCAAAACCATCTAAAAATGCAGATGATCGTCGCCGTGGTGGTAAAATCACTGTTACGCAAGTACTAAACAAAGATTATGATCGTGACCGTAGCATGTCTATGGCAGCGCAAAAACGTGCCCGTGAAAAAGCACGCTTAGCGATGAAAGGTCCTAAAGAAGACAAAGCAAAAGTCTTCCGTGAAGTAACTGTTCCAGAACATATTACAGTTCAAGAACTTGCAAACCGTATGACCGAGCGTAGTGTTGATGTGATTAAAGAGTTGATGAAACTTGGTATCATGGCAACAACAAGCCAAACAATCGATGCTGATACAGCAGAACTTGTAGTTGAAGAATTTGGACATACAATCAAACGTGTGACAGAATCTGATATTGAAGTTGGTGTTCAAGGTATTCAAGATGATGAGAAAGACTTGCTCCCTCGTCCGCCTGTTGTGACAATCATGGGTCACGTTGACCACGGTAAAACATCACTGCTTGATGCAATGCGTCAAACTGATGTGGTTGCTGGCGAAGCTGGTGGTATTACACAGCATATTGGTGCTTACCAAATCGAAAACTCCAAAGGTGACAAAATCACTTTCTTAGACACACCGGGTCACGCAGCCTTTACTGAAATGCGTTCTCGTGGAGCGAATGTCACTGACATCGTCGTTTTGGTAGTTTCTGCAGCCGACAGCATTATGCCCCAAACAGTTGAAGCTATTAATCATGCGAAGGCAGCTGGTGTTCCTATTATTGTGGCCATCAACAAAATCGACCTTCCAGGTGCTGATGCTCACAAAGTTAGAAATGATCTTCTACAACATGAAGTAATCACCGAAGAGGTTGGTGGTGATGTTATGGCCGTTGAAATTTCAGCTAAGAACAAAACGAACCTAGACGCACTTGAAGACGCGATTATGCTTCAAGCTGAAATTTTAGAATTAAAAGCAAATCCAAACCGTAATGCGCAAGGTGCTGTAATTGAATCTAAAATGGAAAAAGGACGTGGTTCCGTTGCAACTATCCTTGTTCAAAACGGAACACTTAAAGTTGGTGACACATTTGTTGTTGGCGCTGAATTTGGTAAAGTGCGTGCAATCATTGACGATAAAGGCAAGCAGATTAAACAAGCTATCGCTGGTCAACCAGTTGAAGTTCTTGGTCTAAATGGTACGCCTGCTTCAGGTGACGTAATGAACGTACTTGATGATGAAGCAAAAGCTCGTGAGATTGCAGAACACCGTGCAGATCAAATTCGTGAGAAAAGCGCTGCTGCAGTTAACGCAGGTCGTACGATGGAAAACATGTTTGCTATTTCACAAGCTGAAGGCATAAAGAAAACATTGGCGATTGTTATCAAGGGTGACGTACACGGCTCTGTTGAAGCTATCATTGGTTCATTAAACAAAATGACCGAAGGCAGTGAAGAAATTGGCGTTCAAATCCTTCACTCTGGTGTTGGTGGTATTACTGAATCTGATGTGACTTTAGCAACGGCATCAAACGCAATGTTAATTGGTTTCAACGTTCGTGCCAACGCGCAGGCGCGTATGCAAGCGGATAAAGAAGGTTTAGACATTCGTTACTACAACATTATTTATGATGTAATTGATGATGCAAAAGCAATTCTTGGTGGTATGCTAGATCCTAGCAAACGTGAAGAATATCTTGGTCAGGCTGAAATTCGTGAAGTATTTAACATTTCTAAATTCGGTAAGATTGCTGGTTGTATGGTTACAACAGGTAGCGTTAAACGTGGTGCGAAAGTTCGCCTACTTCGTGATGATGTTGTTATCCATGAAGGCACGTTGAAAACACTGAAACGCTTCAAAGACGAAGTGAAAGAAGTAAAAGAAAGTACAGAGTGTGGTATGGCGTTCGAAGGATATGATGACATCAAAGAAAAAGATATCATCGAATGTTTCGAAATAGTCGAAGAAGCCCGTACTCTGGATTAATCGTTTAGGCTAAATTACACCTGATGAAAAATAAGCAACGCAGCACTGGAAACGGTCCATCACAACGCCAATTACGCGTTGGGGAACAGATACGTCATGTCATTGCCCAGACCCTTGCTAAAGGTAATTTCCGTGATGAAATCTTAATTGATGCGAGTGCGGATATTACCGTGACAGAAGTCCGCCCTTCTCCTGATTTGAAGAATGCTACTGCTTACGTTATCTCCCTTGGTGGTAAGAATATGGACGAGCTAATTCCTTTACTGAACAATAATGCTGTGCAGTTTCAAAAAGACATCGGCGCTCAAAACACCATGAAATTCACACCAAAAGTGCGATTCAAAATCGATACGTCTTACGAGAACGTTCAGAAATTAGAAAACATTTTTGGCAACATCGAATACTCCGACCAAGACCAAGAAGACCAAGAGTAATCATTAATGGGTCGCGGTCGTAAATCTGGCGTTAAAATCCATGGTTGGATTAACCTTCATAAACCTGTTGGCGTAACCTCGACGCAAGCTGTTGGCAAAGTTCGTCGCGCGTTAAACGCCAATAAAATTGGACACGGTGGAACACTAGATCCACTAGCTTCTGGCATATTACCTTTAGCGCTTGGAGAAGCCACAAAAACAGTCAATTACGCGCAAGATGCTATAAAGGTTTATCACTTCACTACAACTTGGGGCGAACAACGCACCACAGATGATGCTGAAGGCGACGTTATACACTCAAGCGATACACGCTCCAAACAAGAACAAATAGAATCCCTACTCCCTGAATTCATCGGCGAAATAGAGCAAACACCTCCACAATTCTCAGCCATCAAAATTGACGGTGAGCGTGCCTATGACCTCGCCCGTGACGGTCAAACTGTTGAGATTAAATCTCGTATTGTGGAAATCGACAATTTAACTATTTTAAGCCATAACGACCAAGAAACTGCCTTTGAATGTGTTTGTGGTAAAGGTACCTATATCCGCTCTATCGCCCGTGATTTGGGCGAAAAACTTGGTTGTTACGGCTATGTATCTGCCCTAAAACGTACAAAAGTCGGCGCATTCGAGATAAATGATGCGATTTCACTAGACTTTTTTGAACAGATGGGCGATAAAACGGCACTCGAAGATGTAATTCTTCCCCTTCAGACCGCCCTGGACGACATCCCGGTTCTGGCCTTGAAGGAACAGGAAGCGGTAGCATTGAAACATGGACGTAGTTTGTCCCTGATGGCTAAATCAGATTTAGAGCGTTTAACCGCTATAGACATTGATTGGAAATCAAACGACGAAACAACCGCCCTAGTCACATATGAGGACAAAGCCTTAGCGCTTGTAACCATATATGGCGCAGAAATTAAACCGCTTCGGGTATTTAACTTGTAATTCAAATGGTTGGATTACTATTAACAAAAAGGAGTAGATGATGTCGATTACAGCAGAGCGTAAAGCTAAACTAATTGAAGAATATGCAACAACAAAAGGCGACACTGGTTCACCAGAAGTACAAGTTGCTATTTTGACTGAGCGTATCAACAATCTTTCAGAGCACATGCAAGGAAACAAAAAAGACTTCGGTTCACGTCGCGGACTTTTAGCAATGGTTGCCCTTCGTCGTAAGCTTTTAGATTACACGAAAAAGAAAGATGAAGCCCGTTATCAAGATCTTATTAAACGTCTAAATATCAGACGTTAATTCAAGTTTCTTAATATCAAGCATTAAAAAAGCCGCCTCCTTTGAAGCGGCTTTTATTTTGACTTTTACGCCCCCAATCTATATTTACAGAATATGGATATTGTTTACTTCCCGAGAGACACAAATGACCGAGAAGATTGGATTGAAGATACAATTCAACCAAGAATAGCAATGCAACGCGGTCACAATGTAATTGTGGGAGACGCCAACAAAAATCACGATGGTGCAGTTATCATCGGCAATGGCTTCAAACAGTTCAATATTAACTTAGGAACCCCTTTATGGCCCCGCTTGGAGCAGGTCTCAAAAGCCAACACATACGCCTTATCCGATACCTTCGCGAACCATGCAGGACGAATGTTTGAGTTATCAGAATTCACACCAGAACAAATTGAAGAAGCTGTCAAAAAAATTGACCGCCCATGCTTCGTCAAGTTTGTCGCGTATCAAAAAGCAACCTCCCTTTGTAAAGTAGACCCAACAGAACATATAGAAGCAAAACTCCATAAACACTACATGTATGAATTTGTCCGCCTAGGTCGCGACAACCCAAATGAATGTATGACACAAGAACGCGTTGATATGAATTATGAGTACAGGGTTTTTGTTGTAGATGGAGAACCTGTAACAGGAGCTGGGTGTGTAGAGGTTCATACACCACTTGAAAACACCACAGTTTTTAACTCAGCCATGGAAAAAAACCGTAACGGCGGTCATATTGAAGATCGTCTCGACCTCTCCCAATCCTATGAACGATTTGCCAGAGATGTGGTGTGTCCATCATTTGCAGAAGAAGGTTTTGTAGATTACAGCTTAGATTTATTCCAAGATGGAAAAAATGGAGAATTGGGCATCATAGAGATAAACCCCATTCACCCTTCTGGTATGTACGCTATTGACTACCCTAAATACTTTGATTCCGTAATAAGCGTATTAAAGCAAAACCAACCGACTTAAAACTTACCCAACGACTAACTCATCAGCGGCTGGCTTTGAAGTAATAGACTCCACTGGGTGTCTTGAAACCAACACTTCTAAAGCATCAGTAACAAACACACCTTCCGTACAACCACCGATAGGTTCATCATAATTAACCGTTCTAAGAGGACCATTCACTTCCGAAACTCTGCCCGTTGCTCTCAAAACGCCATCAACAGGAGATGAAAAGTTTACAACAACCTCTTTCCCTTTTGGAAAAGAAACAGAAGATGATACATGCGTATACTCTGTTCCAATAGTCAGTGTTGTTGCATCTTGTGCACGATATTGGTTTTCGTGCCAGGCTGTTCTTGAAACACTCATAATACAAAACCTCTATTTAAGACTATAAAGTTAAGCTGCCGGTTTTTCTTCTGTTGATTTAACTTCTTCAACAACACCTTCTACTGCTTCAGCAACGTCTTCTTTAGCTTCTTTTGCTTTCTTGTCAGCGACCTTTTCACCAACTGTGTTCTCAATTTTTGAGCCCATAGCCATGATTTTTACTGAGAAGATTGGTAATACCAAACCAAGCACTAAAAGACCAACGCCCAAAATCAAGGCCAAACCTTCATGTATCGTCGCAACGCAAATTGCGCCAACCATTAATAACCAAAATCTGTAGTAATTTACTGTCTGCATAATCTTCTCTCCTTGTTAAAAATTAACTTATTTCTTAGCGCGTTCAACGCCCTCTTGTAATAATTTACGTGCTTCCTCAGCATCGCCCCACCCTAAGATTTTTACCCACTTACCTTTTTCAAGATCTTTATAATGCGTAAAGAAATGCTCAATGCGTTGCGTTACGATTTCGGGTAAATCTGCACAGTTTTCAATTTTATCATGATAAGGGAACATCTTTGATGTTGGCTTTGCGATGATTTTCTCATCCATACCGCCATCATCTTCCATTCTAAGAACACCAATTGGGTTCACAGGAATAACAGCACCCGCAATCACTGGCATTTCACCAACAACCAAGACATCAACTGGGTCACCATCTTCAGAAAGTGTGTGTGGCACAAAACCATAATTTCCAGGGTAAAACATTGGTGTATGAACAAAGCGATCAACAAAAATTGCACCAGAGTCCTTGTCAATTTCGTACTTAACAGGAACGGCACCCACTGTGTTTTCAACAATGACGTTAACTTCGTTTGGGGCATCTTTGCCCATCGAGATTTTAGAAATATCCATTATGTTTTAAATCCTACATAGCTTAATAAATTAAATGATGGCTCGGTTTTACCCCAAAGATTAAATAAAATCTAGTAGAGAATAAGGATTATCCTAATGCAGGAGCAAGCTGACAATCTTTGATGTCCTCATTCTTTGGATCTGTCATCAATAATGTCATATCAATTTCTGGATGCGCTGCCTGAAAGGCTTCAAACTCATTCGCTATTTCGCTCACCAAAGCCTCCTGATTAAATGCCTGACACTCTTCACTAAGCCCTTCATCGTCGCCGAAGAAATGAGATGCTCCATAGCCGATTACCGCCATCAGGGCTATTTCTGCGGCATTCTCAACAATAAGCTCTCTTGAAAAACCCCAAGCTTTTTTAAACTTTGTTTATTAATTTGCACTTTAATCACACATAAGGTGTTGAGCAGGGAGAAAAGGAAGCGGCTTATACTTTACAACCTCTACTTGCGGGTCAATAAATCTTGCTTCATCTAAAACAGAACAAATATTAGCACTATGCGTTGCATCTGCAAAAAGCATTGCTCCCACCACAACAACTGCAGGTCCTGTAGTCCATCTATTAAACACTTTTTCTAAGTCGAGTTTCGGACCTAAATTTATTCTTTTTGAAGCCATATTATTACTCTTTTCTTTAATTGTCGCCCATGATTACAATAACCCAGCATTATTTATGCTGGAGAAATTGCGTAAAGCTTAATAGATAAATTTTTATATTATGTCAACCTCTATTTAAACATCTCACGGTTAACAATCTTGCCGTCTTCAATCGTGAAAACAACAGGCACACCCGTTTCCATCTCGGCATCATTAATTGTGTCAGGCGTTTCAGCACCTAGGATAATCAACATTGCGCGCAAGGAATTTCCATGCGCTGCCATCAAGACATTCTTGCCTTCATCAACTAACGGCTTAATTTCCGCGTCGTAATATGGACGTACACGCTTTTCAACGACATCTTGTAAACACTCGCCTCCTGGAGGTGGTACATCATATGAGCGACGCCAAATATGAACCTGCTCCGCACCGTATTTTTCGCGTGTTTCGTCCTTATTAAGACCTGTTAAGTCGCCATAATCGCGCTCGCGCAAATCATCATGGTAAACCATGGTTTCAATTAAATCTTCTTGCCCAGCTTCCGTTAGAGCCAATATGGCTGTTTCATTGGCGCGTTTAAGTGTGCTGGTGAATACTTGGTCAAATTTAATACCTGCTTCTTTAAGGCGACGACCACCGTCTTTGGCTTCTTCAATCCCCAATTCCGTCAATTCGACGTCCTTAAAACCCGTAAATAAATTGGCTTTATTCCACTCTGATTGACCGTGACGCATTAATACTAAGTAATTTGGCATTTTATTCCTCTTTTTTATTTATAACATTTAATTTACTAGCAATATTATTCTCTAAACCAGCTTGTAATAATTTACGCCCCTTTAGCATAAGGGTAAAAAGCAATATAGGGCCACCAAAAAAACTTGCTTGTATTATTACTATGGGCACACTGAAATTTGAAAACCATTCCAAATATTCAACCATATAAATAAAACACCACATAATTAACGTAACTACCAACATGTAAGCAACCATTACAGGTACTACCTTAATAACTATGAAATCAAAATGTGTTGTTTCAATTACTCCTATTTTA
>JAMASZ010000021.1 GCA_023301585.1 Alphaproteobacteria bacterium
CAAAATATGTTATATCTGTGACATATTAAATTATTATAAAACTGGTAAAAAGCAGAGGAGAAACCTAGATAGTTGCTGATAAGAGCAAAGAATGAAAGAAGAGGAAAGGGTAAGAGTAAGGAAAATTTAAACTTAAGTATGGGCCAGAATTGAGAGGTTTCGAGATAAATAGAATATAATAAAAACTAGTGATCGACCAATGTCACAATCGGCATCGGCATCGGTTAACGTCACCGATGTTCACCATTGGTTAAGCAAATTTTTTCCACAAAAAAAATATAAGCAGTCTACAGCAATGGTGGCGGTTACGGCTGACACGCCATGCGGGGCGCCAGCTCTCAACACTTGGCGTTGCCTTGTTGGCGTGCCTTTTTGTCGGCGATCCCGATGATCTCGTCCAAGTCGGTCTCCTCGATCTTGTCCAGGAGGTATGCCGAGGCATCCTCGTCCAAGTACTTGTGAACGCAGAGCGACTTTAAAATGCGCCTTTGCTCCTCCTCTGATGTCAGCGTAAGGGAGTCCTTCATGTAGTCATAGGCCAAACGGCCAAACGTGCGGTCACCCTTCCTCTTGCCGAAGACCGGCCAAAACGCCGCCTCCATCTTCGCCTTCAGCACGCCGTACACCTGGAGGACGGCCGTCTTGAGCCTGGCCTACTTGTCCGTCGCGGAGTGGTCAACATGACACTACTTGATGGTGGGAGGCACCTCCTTGTCGTACTTCTTGGGCAAGAGCATGAAGATGGAGTGGTACTTCTTTTCGGTCGAACCTTTGGGCGGCGAACGAGAAACTCTTTCTCAAGCTTGGTAAGCCAAAGATCTTCGTCACCCTCGTAAGGTGGCCGGATAGTTCACCAACCGCATTTTTACCACGGACACCTCACCACAGCCATCTCCCCACACGGACACTTCAGCACAGACATTTCACCACATGGACACCTCACCACTCGGACATCTCAACACACGGACATCTCACCACTAGGTCATTTCACCACGGACATTTCACCACATTGTCAATATTTTAAAGTGTGATTCGGAGTTACCAAGAATAGAATAGTATTAGGGCTATCCGATATTCCAAGTATAACTTCAGCCAAATGAAGAGGAACATATTACTAAAGCAGTGAAAGATGTCAAGATGAACACACTTATTTTAACAATTGTCCTGAAATGTTTCCTTGTAATTGTTTTTAATCCAAAAGTTTGTTTTAAAAAATGATGTTATTGATGATTAATATACTATTAATTGTGATGCTGATTATTTGGGTTATTGGTTTACCATTTCATAACTAGTATAAAAGCTTATGTTAATAATATTTATGTTTTAAAAATTTAGTCAGATTTATATAACAGTTGAACACTATTTTCTGAAAGATATGTGGTGAAATATCCGTGTGGTGAAATGTCCATGTGGTGAGATGTCAGAGTGGTGAGGTGTTTGTGTGGTGAAATGTCCGTGTGGTGAAGTGACCTAGCTCCCCCTCCTACAATGTAGGAATCTTTAGCCTCTCTCCCAACCCTCCTGCGGTGATAAGGGTGGGCACGGCAGGTTTTAAACCTGGTTTAGCAAAATAAAATGTTCCATTACATTTTACAACTGATCTGGTATCTCATGCGCCCCAAAAATTTAAAATCAAAGGCAGTACCCAATATTGAATTTTCACTACTTAGAAAAAATGTAAAAAATGAGCCATTTTTGACTTCTTTTGGAAAATTGCCATTCATCTTTGTGAATTTTTTAACATTAACAAAATAATTAAAACACATAGTATAGCCATCTAAAATATCAATACCATCTATAACTCAAAAGCAAAAGGTTTAAAACTAGTTGTGTGGGGGTAGTTGAGTTGGACTTGGCGTCGCCTCCGGATCTCGTCTTGACTCATCGCCAGCCTTGGCGCTGGTGAGGATGTTAACCGCGGCTTCGTGGGAGGCCATTGACCTGGGAGCGGAACACATTCTGGCAGAGCTGTCTCTGCTCCTCGACGAAGCTGTCTCTGCTCTGCTCCTCGATTGATTAATCGATCTGCTTCCGGATGAGGGTGAACACCGCCTTGTTTGTCTCTTTGTCATCTCTTTTGTTCTGCCTTGTTTGTCTCTTTGTTATCTCTTTTGTTCTGAGCCTCCATGATCTGTGCCATCATTGAGAAGTATTTGGTCTGCTCGGGATTGGGGTTGGCCATGAATCGGAAGGAGTCTGCCAATATATTTAGTGCATTATTTTTTAATACTATTATTAAGCAAAGTAATAATAGCATAAAAAAACTGCTCATAATACACCTGTAACACAGGCATGAAAATATGATATGTGTAAACATGGCTGTGTTCCAGGTCTTTTTTTTCTAATTCAATTATAATTGGTACATATCTGTTATTAAAGTATTTATATGAATTAATATATAATAAATACATTAAAATTTTCAAAAAATTAATAAGTTGAAAACAAAGTTATGTTTACATATTGTAATGAAAACTATATTTATAACAACTATATGGATCCAATTTTTTTTTTTTTA
>JAMASZ010000022.1 GCA_023301585.1 Alphaproteobacteria bacterium
ATTAAAAATTATCTATGAGGGCAATAAGGTCCTCCTCTAGAAATAAGGAAAAAGAAAATGAGAACTGGTGTAGTAGCGCGAAAAGAAGGAATGACAAGAATCTTCACTGAAGATGGTCGTCAGTTACCTGTAACTGTGCTTAAAATTGATAATTCACAAGTAACTGGTGTTATGACTGAAGAGAAGAACGGTTATAATGCTGTTCAAATCGGTGCAGGTACTGCAAAAATTAAGCGTGTTTCTAAAGCAATGCGTGGAGTTTATGCGGCGGCTAAAGTTGAGCCAAAGAAAAAAGTTGCTGAATTCCGCGTAACTGCCGAAAACCTAGCTGAAATTGGTCAAGAAGTTGGTGCTAATCACTTCGTTGAAGGTCAGTACGTTGATGTTTGTGCGACATCAAAAGGTAAGGGTTTCCAGGGTGGTATTAAACGTCACAACTTTGGTGGTATGCGCGCAACACACGGTGTATCTGTTTCTCACCGTGCTTTGGGTGCAACAGGTCAGTGTCAAGATCCAGGTAAAGTTTTCAAAGGTAAGAAAATGGCTGGTCAAATGGGTAACAAACGCGTTACGACACAGAGCCTTGAAGTTGTTGGTTTAGATTTAGAAGAAAATCTTATTTTAATTAAAGGTTCTGTACCTGGTCCAAGATCTGGTTGGGTTTACATTACTGACGCTGTGAAGAAGGCTGCACCGAAAGATGCTCCGGCTCCATTAGGTGTAAAGCAGGGCGCTGAAAAGCCAGTTGCTGCAAACGAAACACAAGATGCTCCTGAAGCTCCGGCTGAAGAAGCGAAGACTGAGGAATAGGAATTAATACGATGAAAGTCGCCGTTAAAACATTAGAAAATAAAGCTGCAGGGGATATTACCCTTGATGACGATATCTTTGGTATTAAAGAAATTCGTTCAGACATTATTCAGCAAATGGTTGTTTACCAGTTGGCAAAACGCCGTGGTGGTAACCACAAAACTAAAGAGCGTTCTGAAGTTACTGGAACAGGTAAAAAGCCTCATGCTCAAAAAGGTACAGGACGTGCGCGTGCTGGTGACCTTAAGCGTAACATTGACCGTGGGGGCGGTGTTGTTCACGGACCACGCGTTCGTTCACACGCAGTTGATTTACCTAAGAAAATTCGTGCATTGGCTATGAAGTCTGTGCTTTCTGCAAAAGCTAAAGAAGGTAAATTAATCATCCTTGATGATGCTGTTGCTAAAGACCATAAGACAAAAGCTATGGCTTCTGCTTTGGATAAATTAGGTGTTAAATCAGCAGTGATTGTTGGTGGTAATGAAGTTGATGCAAACTTTGCACGCGGTTGTGCAAACATTCCATTAATTGATGTTTTACCGTCACAAGGTGCGAATGTTTATGACATTATGCGTCGCGACACATTGGTGTTAACGAAGAGTGCTGTTAATGATTTAACAGAGAAATTGAAAGGTTAAGGCAATGGCTGCAGCAAAGAAAAAAGTTGAAAAAGTAGAAATCGCTGAGTGGATGTACGAAATTATCCGTAATCCAATCGTGACTGAAAAATCTTCTATGGGTTCTGCTTACGGTCAAGTGACTTTTAAAGTTCCTATGAGCGCAGACAAGCCACGTATTAAGGTTGCAGTTGAGACTTTATTTAAGGTAAAAGTTAAAAACGTAAATACTTTGATTCAAAAAGGTAAGACAAAACGCTTTAAAGGTATTAAAGCTTTCCGTAGTGACATGAAAAAAGCGATTGTTACATTGGAAGAAGGTCAAACAATTGATGTAGGAACAGGTCTTTAAGACTGTAAGAATTTAGGAATAAAACCATGGCATTGAAAAAATATAAACCACGTTCACCAGGATTGCGTCAGCTTATTACAGTTGATCGTAGCGGTCTTCACAAAGGCGCGCCTGAAAAAGCACTTCTTGAAGGTAAGAAAAGAACTGGTGGTCGTAATAATACTGGTCGTATTACATGTCGTCACGTTGGTGGTGGTCATAAACAGAAATACCGTATCATTGACTGGAAGCGTTCTAAGTTTGACGTTATAGGTACAGTTGAGCGTTTTGAATATGATCCAAACCGTACAGCGTTTATCGCATTGGTAGAATACACAGATGGTGAGCGTGCTTACATTATTGCACCTCAGCGTTTACAAATTGGTGATAAAATTGTTGCTTCTGAAAAAGCTGATATTAAGCCGGGTAACGCAATGCCACTTAAAAGCATGCCAGTTGGTACAATCATTCACAACATTGAGTTGAAAGCTGGTAAGGGCGGTCAAATGTGTCGTTCAGCTGGTACGTATGCTCAGCTTGTTGGTCGTGACCAAGGTTACGCGCAGATTAAATTAACATCAGGTGAAGTTCGTAAAGTGCGTCAGGAATGTATTGCTTCTGTTGGAGCTGTTTCAAACCCAGATCACATGAACACAAACTTGGGTAAAGCAGGACGTAAACGTTGGTTGGGTGTTCGCCCAACAGTACGTGGTGTTGTTATGAACCCGGTTGATCACCCGCATGGTGGTGGTGAAGGTCGTACTTCAGGTGGACGTCACCCCGTATCACCTTGGGGTACACCGACTAAAGGTTATAAAACTCGTAAAAATAAATCGACTGACAAATACATTATTCGTCGTCGCAAGAAGAAATAGATAAGGAAGTTTAGAAATGTCACGTAGTGTTTGGAAAGGCCCATTTGTTGATCGTCACCTTTTAAAAAAGGTTGAAGGCGCACGCGGTGGTTCTATTAAAGGTGTTATTAAAACTTGGTCACGCAGATCAACAATTCTACCTCAAATGGTGGGATTAACGTTCGGTGTTCATAACGGAAATAAATTTATTCCTGTTTTAGTAACAGACAACATGATTGGTCACAAATTAGGTGAGTTTTCACCTACACGTACCTACACAGGACATCAGGCTGATAAAAAAGCTAAGAAATAAGATAAGTAATTTAAAGACAATTTTTTGTTAAGAGTGGATTGAAGAAAATGGGACAGGCTGCAAACGAGAGACGCGAAAGCGATAACGAAGCCAAGGCAATGGCGAAGCACTTACGTGTTTCTCCTCAAAAATTGAACTTGGTTGCACAAACTATTCGCGGTAAAGATGCTGGTACAGCATTAACTGATTTAGAATTTAACAACCGTCGTATATCGCAAGATGTACGTAAGGTTTTAGCATCTGCTGTTGCAAATGCTGAAAACAACCATGGTTTGGATGTTGACCGTTTATTCGTTGCTGAAGCGTATGTTGGTAAGACTATTACAATGAAGCGTTTTCGCCCTCGTGCGAAAGGTCGCGCAGCACGTATTTTGAAGCCGTTTAGCCGTTTAACGATTATTGTTCGTGAGCGCGATAGCGAAGCTAAAAAAGCACCAGCTAAGAAGACTGAAGCGAAAAAAGAAGACGCGCCAAAGACTGAAACAGCTAAGAAAGCTCCTGCTAAGAAAGTAGATGCTAAGAAAACAACAGCTAAAAAAGCTCCTGCTAAAAAAGCAGCTGCTAAAAAAGAAGATAAATAGGAGCATTTGAAAAATGGGTCAGAAGGTAAATCCAATAGGTATACGCGTAGGTATCAACCGTACTTGGGATTCAAGATGGTTTGATGATCACAATTACGCTGATAAACTGGTTAAAGACCTTGAGCTACGTAAGTATGTTCAAGAGAAATTAAAGCCAGCTGGTATTAGTAAAGTTGTTATTGAACGTGCTGCTAAAAATACTCGTGTGACTGTATATACAGCGCG
>JAMASZ010000023.1 GCA_023301585.1 Alphaproteobacteria bacterium
GGTGTTTTTTTGGCAGCGTAGGCATCAGCAGGTGTAAATATTGCTAAGAACAGGGCAAAAACACATAGAATATGTAATAGATTCAAGTGCATAGCGTTACTTCTGGGTTGAAATAAAGAAAATATATCTATGTTTCCCTGTAAAAATTAATAAGGTGAGCCCAATTAAAGAAAAATATTCGTATATTATTAACGAATATAGGCTCTAATAGTATGAGTAATTCAGGATTCTGTCTAGTTTTCGGCAGAATACATCCTTTAAACCCGTGGACACTTAGTGGAGCATACAGTTTTCATAACTTAAATGCTAATATTTTGTGTTTTTTAAGTTAAAAAATTGCCGTAATTTGTGTTAAATATAGTCCTATGAATATTCTTTTTAATAATCCTAAAAATACAATCAGAAACGACGACGAACCAGACATGCCGGATAATAATGATGGCGATGACTCTGGCGAGAGCCAAGAACAAGAAACTGGTTTATTACTAAAACCGCGTACTAAGACGAAAAAACCGTCAATGTATAAGGTTTTGTTGTTGAATGATGATTATACGCCAATGGAATTTGTGGTTCTTATTTTAGAAAAATTCTTCAATAAAAACCGCCAAGAATCGACCGACATAATGTTGCATGTGCATCGTCGTGGTGTAGGCGTCTGTGGAATTTTTACATACGAAGTCGCGGAAACAAAAGTAGCGCAAGTCATGGACTTCGCCCGTGCCAATGAACAACCACTTCAATGCACGATGGAAAAAGAGTAAGGGTAGAGGGAATAGAAAATGTTATCACGTAATTTAGAGCAGACACTTCATAAGGCGCTAGAAGAAGCGACGAAACGTACCCATGAATATGCGACGTTAGAGCATTTGTTGATGGCATTAACGTATGACCAGGATGCGATGGCGGTGCTTCGTTCTTGTGGTATTCCACTTGACGATATTCGTGAGCAGATTGAAGTTTATTTGGACAATGAATTGATTTATTTGAAGGCGGAAGAGCCTGAAGAAGCCCGTCCGACAACGGCGTTCCAACGTGTGTTACAACGCGCAGCTATTCATGTGCAATCATCTGGTCGTGAAGAAGTGACGGGTGCTAACGTGCTTGTTGCATTGTTTTCCGAGCGTGAAAGCCATGCGGTATATTTCCTTCAAGAACGTGAAATGACGCGTTTTGATGCGGTTAATTATATCTCCCACGGTATTGCAAAAGTTGCAGGTATTGATGTGCCAAGTAAATCACCTAAAGGTGCCGATGGCGAAGAAAGTGACGAAAGCGAAAACCAAGAAGGTCGCGAAGCGCTGGACACATACTGTAAAAATTTAAATGAAAAAGCGATGGCAGGTAAAATTGATAGCTTGATTGGTCGTGAAAAAGAAGTTAATCGCACGATACAAATTCTATGTCGCCGTTCAAAAAATAATCCACTTTATGTCGGTGACCCAGGCGTTGGTAAAACTGCTATTGCCGAAGGGCTGGCCAAGAAGATTGTTGATAAGGAAGTGCCTGAAGTTTTGCATGACGCGGTTATATACTCGCTTGATATGGGCGCGTTACTTGCAGGAACGCGTTACCGTGGTGATTTTGAGGAACGTTTGAAGGCAGTCCTTGGAGAGTTAGAAAAAATCCCTAATGCAGTATTGTTCATTGATGAAATTCATACGGTAATCGGCGCTGGTGCTACGTCTGGCGGGGCAATGGACGCATCGAATTTGTTGAAGCCTAGCCTGTCTAACGGCTCGCTTCGTTGTGTTGGGTCGACGACTTACAAAGAATATCGTAATCATTTTGAAAAAGACCGTGCGTTGGTGCGTCGTTTCCAAAAAATTGATGTGGTTGAACCATCAATTGATGAAGCGATTGAAATTTTAAAAGGTTTGAAAAAATACTACCAAGAACATCACAAGGTTGAATATACCGATGAAGCGATTGTAGCGGCGGTTGAGTTATCAGCGAAATATATGGGTAATTTAAAGCTGCCAGATAAAGCGATTGATATCATTGATGAAGTTGGCGCGGCGCAAATGTTAGTGCCAGCAGATAAACGTAAGAAAGTTATTGAGTTAGAAGACATTGAAAATGTGGTTGCGGCGATTGCGCGTATTCCAACTAAATCTTTGACTAAAGATGATAAAAGCGCGCTTAAAAATATGGAGCGTGATCTCAAGACATTGGTGTTTGACCAAGATAAAGCGATTGATACGCTTTCTGATGCGATTAAATTATCACGCGCTGGATTGCGTGACCCGGACAAGCCAATTGGGTGTTACTTGTTTTCTGGTCCAACAGGGGTTGGTAAAACGGAAGTAGCACGACAGCTTGCGAAGACAATGGGCGTGGAGTTGGCACGTTTTGATATGTCTGAGTATATGGAACGTCATGCAATCTCTAGGCTTATTGGTTCGCCTCCTGGTTATGTTGGTTTTGAGCAAGGCGGGTTGTTGACTGATAAGGTTGACCAAGTGCCGCATTGTGTGTTGTTGCTTGATGAGATTGAGAAAGCGCATCCTGATATTTATAATATTTTGCTTCAAGTAATGGATTACGGGAAGCTGACGGATAATAATGGTAAGACGATTGATTTCCGCAATGTGATTTTAATTATGACCACAAATGCAGGGGCGGCGCAGATGTCACGCCCACCAGTTGGATTTGAACGTGAAATACGTGTTGATGAAGACAGTGAAGCAATCAACAAAATGTTCACGCCAGAATTTAGAAACCGTTTAGATGCGATTGTACCGTTTGAGGCATTGAAACCTGAAACAGTGGCAATGGTGGTTGATAAATTTATCGCGCAGTTGGAAGCGCAGCTAACAGAGAAGAATGTTTCTATTCAGTTAAGCAAAGGAGCGCGAGCGTATTTGGCAGAATTGGGCTACGACCCAGCCATGGGTGCGCGTCCGTTATCTCGTGTTATTCAAGAGAAGGTCAAAAAAGTATTGGCTGAAGAATTGCTCTTTGGAGAGTTGGTCAATGGTGGGCTGGTTAAAATTGATATGAAGAAGGACGAGCTATCCTTTACTTATGAAGCAGATAAACCACTAAAGAAAAAACCGATATCTAAACCTGAAAAGAAATCCGAGAAGGTTAAGTAGAAGACATTAAAAAAGCTGGCTTATTTCTAAGCCAGCTTTTTAGTAATTTTTTTGTTTAAGCTTTTAAGCGATTGCACCGTCTACCCACTCACTTAGTTGAGTTTTTGACATGCCGCCTACCTTTGTTTCTTTTAATTCGCCGCCTTTGAAAACCATTAAAGTTGGGATGCCGCGAACACCGTATTTGGTTGGCGCATCTGGATTTTCATCAATGTTGATTTTTACAACTTTGACTTTACCAGCCATTTCGTTAGCGACTTCATCAACTATAGGAGAGAGCGCTTTACATGGTCCACACCATTCTGCCCAAAAATCAACAACTACTGGTCCATCAGATTTTAGGACTTCATTTTCGAATTCGGCGTCAGAGACATTAATACTAGACATGGTGTTTTCCTTCATTAGGGGTTGTTTTGAGGTTATATAGTGTAATTCGCATAAGATTAGCAAAAAGTTACTGCTATTAGAACGGTTATTTTTCTTTTCTTTACATTTTGTGAAAAAACGCTATATATACCGTGCAAATTCAATAATTCTTTTAAATGGGGATTTGCCATGGCGAATAATACAAATAACTCTTCCAAAATTTTACAAGAAGCCCTGACGTTTGACGACGTTTTATTGGTTCCTGGCGCATCAGACGTATTACCAGATATGGTAAGCACTGCAACACAGCTTACGAAGACGATTAAGTTAAATATCCCCCTTCTTTCTTCTGCGATGGATACAGTAACAGAAGCAGGTATGGCGATTGCGATGGCGCAAAATGGCGGTTTAGGAATTATTCACCGTAATATGTCACCAGAAAAACAAGCGGATTTAGTAAGGCGTGTTAAGCGCTATGAATCAGGCATGGTCGTGAATCCAATCACAATTTCGCCAGATGCAACGCTTGATGAAGCATTACGCATCATGGAAGAGCATAGTATTTCTGGCGTACCAGTTACCGAAGGAAAACGTGGAAAGCTGGTTGGTATTTTAACAAA